>CANFPR010000119.1 GCA_947448975.1 Micrococcales bacterium
GCGCCCGAGATTGTGGTTGTTTGAACTGGGATGTCGTCGTCGTCGCTGTGCGAGATAACAAAACCACCACCGGCGGCCAAAGCCTTTTCTTTTTCTTTGGCTTCGTCGTCTTCGTGGTGCTCTTCTTCTTGAGCTTCTTCTTCGGCAAGTTCGGCGATGTCGACGATGGCAGCAGCTTCAATGACGATGTCACCAACGGCTTCTAGATCATCTTCATCATCAAAGGGTTCATCGTCTCCAACAGGGAGTTTTGAGGCCTTGGTTTTCTTGGCAGGCTTGGTAGCGGGCTCAACTGGCGTTGACTTCTTGCCTTTAGCCGGAGTCTTTGTAGCGGGCTTTTCTTCGGTAGCTACAGCTTCAACTGGCTTCTTAGCTGTTGGCTTCTTGGCCACTTCTTCTTTTGTACCCTTGGCGGCTGCATTGGTCTTCTTGCCAGCGTTAGCCTCGGCAGAACCCTTCGCGGTCTTGGCGGCAGGTTTCACTGCCTCAGTTGCCTTGACCGTTGCCTTCTTTACTGGTGCATCTTTGGCGGCTTTAGCAACTTTGACAACCGGCTTCGAGGTTTCGACCTCGGTCTTCTTTGGAGACTTGGCGATTGGCTTGGTTTCGGGTTTGATAGCTGCCTTCGCAGGAGCCGAATTGGACGCAGGCTTAGTTGCTTTTTCGACTGGGGTCTTGGCGGTTGCCGGCTTCGCGGTAGGAGTCTTCGCGGTTGTCGGCTTCTTGGCTGCAGTCTTCACTGAGGCTGCTGTCGGAAGAGCGGTCTTTTTTGGGGCGGTCTTACTTGGAATGGTCTTACTTTCTGATGCTTCGATAACTTTGGTCGCGTCGTCGCGTTGGTTCTTGTCGTGTTCCGGGTTTAACATCCGCGAGAAAAATCCGCGTTTGCGCTCGTTTGGCTCTTTCGAGTCTTTAGCCACTTGGCACCATCCAAACTGTTTTGGCAATTCAAGTTAGACATCTGGGCAACACAAGGACCCATGTCAAATTGCGAACAATCGACTGGGTCCTGTTACTAGTATGCCACCGAACCACCGACATCTAAGTCAGATCCGAAGCACGTGTTGCCTAACGGCGTTTACCGTGGGTTTATTCCGTGCGGTAGCTAATGCAGCTGCCGTTCGGTTCTGGCGGTCTTTCTAGCACTGAGAGTGAGACCGATTGCGCCAACGACCAGCACAGCAAATTGGGTCATAAACGCGAGACGAAAACCATCCACGGTGTACAGCTCGTTGCTCATTCCGACATTCTTAATGCCATCCAGCACAAAGCCGATTGAAGCCATCATCGTTAGTGAGGCCAAGAAGCCGCCAATGTTGATAAACCCATTGGTAGCGCCAAGTTCGCTCTTGATGACGTATGTTCGCGAAAAGTCGAAAGCAACCATAGACGTCGGACCCCCGACACCGATCATTACTACGAGCAGAAATCCGAGCCAGTCTGGGATGTTGCCAGGCCAGCTGAGCACAATGGCCCAAGCGGAAGCTCCTAGGCCTAATGCCAAATAGACAAGTTGCAGTCGCTTCCCTGGAAACTTTGCCGTGAAGGCTCCAATGATCGGACCCAAGGATGCATTGGTGAGAACAAAGACCGTGAGCACTGTAGCCGCGTAGGCTGGTGACTTTTGTTCGGCCTCAACCAAAAATGGCACTCCCCACAAGAGTGCGAATACTGTTCCGGGCGACTGGACGGTGAAGTGAGTCCAGAATGCCATCTGAACGCTAGGTCGCTTTACGTTACGCCGCAGGGTTTGCAACACCAATGCAATAGAGGCTGACCTATGCTCCCCCGGTACTGCGCTATCTTTCGCACCCAAAAAAACCAGGAGCCCAACCGCGAGTCCGAAGATAGCCATCGTGGAAAAGGCAGAACTCCAACCGGATAGATGCAGAATGAACGCAAACGGAACCGCCGAAAGTATTTGACCGAGCTGACCAATTGTTGCCAGCCACTGTTGAGCGATTGCTGCCTTGCGACCACTTAGCCAGTTATTCGACATTCGAATCATCGAGATGAATGTGAAGGCGTCGCCCATGCCAACCAACATTCGACCGACAATCGCCCACTCGAGCACTTGAGAAGACGCAACGAAAGCCTGACCTATGGCCATAACTAAAGCGCCGATCGAGAGCATCGCGCGAGGTCCGAAGCGGTCAAGCAAGATGCCGACCGGTACCTGCATGCTCGCGTAGACAACGAGTTGAAGTACGGCTAACGATGCCAGTTGGGCTGCGGTGGTAGAGAAACGCTCAGATGCCTGCAATGAAGCAACGCCCATGGATGTGCGCTGCGTAACCGCCGCCAGGTAGGCAAGCGTAGCTAACGCAATAGACCAAGCCCCGCGTCTTGCTAAGGCACTCAGTTTGGTTCGCCATCCGAGATGTTGCGGCGGCGTGCTGCCAGGTAATCCTCGATGTCTGAAGCCAGGTCATCTGCACTCGGAATCATCGGATCGTTCGGTGACACTCTGGCTTTCACCGGACCCATCTTTCCACTTTGGTAGCCCTGCTCCAGTTGCTCTACGAGGCGAGCGAGCTCTGCATTTTCGCCCAACTGTGAGTTGAGCTTGCCCAAGAACTTATCGTTGACCGCACGAATTTCATCGGTTGGAAAGACTAGTGAAGTTGCTGCGCTAATCAGTTCAAAGCCAGTGATGGCAACCTGCGGATATTCAGAATCTGCAATGTAGTGCGGTACCAACATGACAAAACCAGTGCTCGGCACTTCTGCTTCGCCGAGGCGGTACTCAATGAGGTGCAGAACGTTGCCAGGAACCTGAGTCTCAGGCTTCCACTCGCTGTAACGGTCGATAAGGTCGGCTCGCGAGCCGCTAACGGTGATTCCTAACGGGCGCGTGTGCGGTAGCGGGAATGGTATCGAGTGGACCCATACAAACTGGCTGACAGCTAGAGTTTCCATGATGTTTACGAGGGCAGCAGTGAAGGCATCCCAGCGAAAATCTGGCTCGTAGCCGTTTAGATACAGAAACGGCTGGCCCGCCTCGTCGTGCACTAAGTAAATAGCCAGAGTGGCCGGCTCATACGCGCTGATGTGGTCTCTGTCGAAGTACATGACTGGGCGTCGGCTGCGAAAATCGAGCAGCGCGTCGTTGTTGAATGCGATGACAAGCTCGGTGTCGAGGTTGCTAAAAATGTTGTCGGCAACTTGGGTTCCACTGGCGCCAGCGTCGGTGAAGCCACTCAAGGTTGCGAGCATTGGCAAACCTAAGGGAATTTGCGTCTCTGAAACATATTCGTAAAGCGCATGAGTGTTCACAGCTCAATCCTAAATCGGTGTCCGTAGCATTGCATCATGACCATAAAGAACATCTCTTTTTCTAAGAACCTTCCTGCTGCAAAGTCGGGTCAAGTAACCGTCGTCGGTGTTGTGCGCATTGGCAAGTCTGTTGCACTGAGCTCGAACTCATCGCACGAACACCTGACACCAGAAACCCTCGCGCGCCTCGGAGCGCAATCGACTGCAGAAAGTTCGGTTCGATTTGTAAGCGGGCAACGCACCTACATCTTGGTAGGACTCGGCGATGGACAATCAACCTCCAACGATCTTCGCGAGGCAGCGGGCTATGTGGCTCGTATCGCCGCAGACTTCGTGGACTTAGTCTTCGATCTACCAACCAGCGACGCATCTCAAGCTCTAGCGATTGCTGAGGGCGCTTGCCTGGGTTCTTATCAGTTCGAAGACTTCAAGAGTCAGCCCAAAACATTGCGTACCAAGTCGGTTCACGTTGTTACAGATAAAAAGCCTTCGGCCACTTCTGTCGAAGAAGTTCTCGCGTTA
>CANFPR010000120.1 GCA_947448975.1 Micrococcales bacterium
CGGACGCACTCGGTGCTGGCCGCTTCGCAGCTGAAGACTTTCAGCGCGAGATTCTGGGTATCGGCGCGCATTTTCAAATCGTCACGATTGATGGTGAAGATTACAGACATAGGCACTCCGACACTGACATAGCTGTATTAGACGAAGCAGAGCTCGAATCTTGGGCTTCACAGCAGACAAATGCAACGCTGGATGATTTTGCTCCACTTGTAGAGCACCTGGCTACTCTGCATCCATCCAAGTTTCACAAACTCATTGCCGGTGTCGACGCGGTGGCACTCAACAATGTTGCGGCATTCACCGATCAAGCTCCGGCGCTGCGTTTCGTCGCCTTTGTTGATCGCGCCTACGAAAACCAAATCCACCTCAGGGCTTCGGGTGTTTCGCTTTCGAAGGTGTTTCCAGATGTCATGTTGCACGGTGCATATCAGAAAAAGTACCGACGCGCGCTTTCGCGACTTGCTGCAATGAGTGAATAGTTTTACAAACACGAAACATTTAGCGTCATTACTTGAAACCTAATGTCGGTCTACTTGATACATGTTCGCAACGGCGGGGACATTTGTTTTCTAACGAGAGGTAAACAAGTGGATCAAGGTAACACTGCATTTGTGCTCATTAGCGCGGCACTAGTGCTTCTAATGACGCCAGGTTTGGCATTCTTCTACGGCGGCATGGTCAAGGCCAAGAGCGTCGTTTCAATGATGATGCTCAGCTTCGGATCGCTCGGACTCATTGGAGTTCTCTGGGTGATTTACGGATACGCCATCGCGTTCTCAAACGGGGGCACCAAAAACTTCTTCGGAATCGATGGCTGGTTCGGAATCGACACCGACTTTATCGGTTTGTCAGCCCAGGTGGCTGACGCGGCTGCACCTGCCGGTGCGTTCCCGACACTCGCGTTCGTGGCCTTCCAGGCAACTTTCGCGATCATCACGGTTGCTCTTATTTCGGGAGCCATCGCAGACCGCGCCAAGTTTGGTGCTTGGATGGTTTTCGCCGGCCTTTGGGCCACACTGGTTTACTTCCCCGTAGCCAACTGGGTGTTCAACTTCACATTGGTTGACGGCAAGGTTGTAGACGGTGGTTGGATCGTTTACGGTCTCGGCGTTATTGACTTCGCCGGTGGTACCGCTGTGCACATCAATGCTGGTGCGGCCGGTCTAGCTCTAGCAATCGTGCTTGGTAAGCGCTTCGGGTTCTCGAAGGGCATCACTCAGCCGCACAACGTGCCGTTGACGCTTCTGGGCGCTGCACTCCTATGGTTCGGTTGGTTCGGCTTCAACGCCGGCTCCGAGCTTGCAGCCGACGGACTAGCTTCAATCGCGTTCATCAACACTCTTGCCGCACCTGCAGCTGCGATGCTCGGTTGGCTAGTTGTTGAGTACTTCCGCCACGGTAAGGCCACCTCAATCGGTGCAGCCTCGGGTGCGGTTGCCGGTCTAGTTGCAATCACCCCTGCTTGCGCTTCGGTTGACCCAATGTACGCGATCCTTCTCGGTATTATTGCTGGAGCACTCTGTGCACTTGCCATCGACCTGAAGTTCGCGCTTGGTTTTGATGACTCACTCGACGTTGTGGGTATCCACCTCGTTGGTGGAATCGTCGGAACTCTGTACATCGGAATCTTCGGTAATGGCGTAGGCGCAGCATTCGGCTTCGGATGGCACCAGTTCCTCATGCAGGCACTGGGCGCCGGAGCAGTGCTCGTGTACTCCTTCGTTCTCGCACTGATCATCGGATTCGCGGTTGAAAAGACCATCGGATTCCGTGTGAAGGCCGAAGACGAAATCGCCGGCATCGACACCGTTGTTCACGGTGAAGAGGCCTATGCATTCGGTGCAGACCGAGGTTAGTTAGGCGTCAAGGAGAGAGGGGCTTTCGAGCCCCTCTCTTTTGGCGTGTTTGGAGGAAGATTGACTCATGAGCGATAACGCAACGATGTTCTTGATCATTTGCAGCGCAATGGTGCTGTTTATGACTCCTGGCCTCGCCTTTTTCTACGGGGGATTGGTTCGAGCATCGAGCGTGGTCTCAATGATGATGATGTCGTTCGGCTCGCTAGCCCTGGTGGGAACTCTTTGGGTGGTTTTCGGCTACGCCATGTCATTCGGTACGGCCGGTGCTGGTCACTTTGTCGGCATTGACGGCGTCTTCGGTTTCGACACCGACAAGCTCTTTCTAGCGGATGTTTTTCAACAGGCTAAAACCGGCTCAGGTTTCAATCTGGTCTTCGCCGGCTTCCAGGGAACCTTCGCGATCATCACCGTCGCTTTGATTTCTGGCGCAATCGCCGACCGCGCTCGTTTTGGCGCTTGGATGGTTTTTGCAGCCCTGTGGGCAACCTTGGCTTATTTTCCGATTGCCGGCTGGGTTTTCAATGCAACTTTTGACGCCAACGGTCACATTGTTGCAGGTGGTTGGCTCATCAAGGATGTCGGACTACTCGACTTTGCTGGAGGAACCGTCGTAGAGGTTGCCTGTGGCGCTGGAGCGCTTGCGGTCGCTCTCGTGGTGGGAAAGCGATTTGGCTTCTCTAAGGGCATGCACGCGCCGCACAACGTGCCACTAACCCTCATTGGCGCCGGCATCCTGTGGTTCGGTTGGTTTGGCTTCAACGCCGGGTCGGCTCTGGCAGCAAACGGGCTGGCATCGCTCGCCTTCATCAACACCTTCGTCGCGCCTGTTGGTGGCTTGATTACCTGGAGCATTTACGACAAGTTGCGCCACGGCAAACCAACCGCTGTAGGTGCTGCCTCTGGAGCTATCGCTGGGTTAGTAGCAATCACGCCTAGCTGCGGTTTTCTCACCCCAATCTGGTCGCTGGTTCTCGGTTGCCTTGTGGGCGTGGTCTGCGCATTCGCAATCGAGCTCAAGTACGTTCTGGGCTTCGATGACTCACTCGACGTGGTTGGCATTCACTTGGTGGGCGGCGCAATCGGCACCCTGTACATCGGCGTGGTTGGAACCAAGGTTGGCTTGCTCGACTCAGGTTCGTTTAGCCAGCTGGGCGCTCAGGCGATCGGTGTGCTCGCGGTTGGCATTTGGGCCTTCGCAACTGCTTGGGTAATCGCATTCGCGATTCAGAAAACCATCGGTTTCAGAGTCAAGAGCACCGATGAAATCGCCGGTGTCGACCTGGTAGTGCACGGTGAAACCGCGTACTCAGAAGCAGACCCACGCTGGCGCTGGACGCCCTAAAGTTCGATAGACGAACCGAGCCAAATCAAAAAGCCTACGGTTCCAAAAAACAGAACCAGGTTTCTAACGACCTTGCGTTTCTGCTTGGCGTCGTAAATGGGCCAACGATCACGGATGTTTCCAAAAAGCACAGCAAAAAACACCACAAACGTGCCGATGAGAAGCGCGAACACCATGAAGGTCCAGAAGTACGCCAAGAGCAACTCCCAGATGGAGCCGGATCCGATTTTAAAGTTCACGTGGGCGTAACTGGGATCGAACCAGTGACCTCTTCCGTGTGAAGGAAGCGCGCTACCACTACGCCATACGCCCTGCTGCAACAACACTACCAACACTCCGAATAGCGCCTCGGTTTGCCAAAGTTAGGCTCTTTGGGTTAGAGTTTCAACGTTCGAAAGAACAAATGCGGATGTGGCTCAGTTGGTAGAGCATCACCTTGCCAAGGTGAGGGTCGCGAGTTCGAATCTCGTCATCCGCTCGAAGCGGGCATAAATCTGGCCCTGTGGAAACATGGTGGAGTGGCTGAGCGGCCCAAAGCAGCAGCCTGCAAAGCTGTAAAACCACGGGTTCAAATCCCGTCTCCACCTCAAAG
>CANFPR010000121.1 GCA_947448975.1 Micrococcales bacterium
CATGTTCTCCATCAGCGAGATACCTGGCTTCACCGACGAGTCGATGTTGCCACCGGCAACGTTCACGGCGTCTGGTACCAGGTCGCCGGCTAGAGCCAGGCGAACCGACTTGGCGACCGAGATGCCGGCCTTCTCCTGAGCTTCATCGGTTGATGCTCCAAGGTGCGGGGTGACGATGATGTTGTCTAGCTCAAGAAGCGGCGAATCCTTAGGCGGCTCCTGCACAAACACGTCGAGGCCAGCGCCAGCAATGCGGTTCGACTTGAGGGCTGCGTAAAGCGCCGCCTCGTCGATGATTCCGCCGCGCGAAGCGTTGACGATGCGCAGGTTCGGCTTGGCGATTGCAAACTGTGCTTCACCGATCATCCCTGTGGTTTCAGGGGTCTTCGGAATGTGGATGGTGATGAAGTCGGCGCGCTTCATGGCGTCTTCTAGGCTGACCAACTCCACGCCAATCTGCTCTGCGCGAGCCGGCGTTACATAAGGGTCGAAACCGATGAGAGTCGCACCGAAACCGCGAAGGCGTTCGGCAACCAGGGTGCCGATGCGGCCGAGACCGATGATGGCGATGGTCTTTTCGTAGAGTTCAACACCGGTGAACTTTGAGCGCTTCCACTCCCCTGCCTTTAGCGAGGCGTTGGCATCTGGGATGTATCGCGCGAGCGAGAAGATGTGGCCAATGGCAAGTTCGGCTGCCGAGATGACGTTAGAGGTTGGTGCGTTGACCACCATGACGCCCGCGGTTGTTGCCGCTTTGATGTCTACGTTATCGAGGCCAACACCGGCACGGGCAACAACCTTGAGCTTTGGCGCTGCTGCAATCGCTTCGGCATCTACCTGGGTTGCCGAACGAACCAGAATTGCGTCGGCATTGGCGAGGGCCTTGAGTAGTGCTGGCCGGTCGGTGCCGTCGACGTTGATGATTTCGAAATCTGGGCCGAGGGCTTCGACGGTGGCTGGCGAAAGTTCTTCTGCAATCAATACAACTGGCTTAGACATGTTTATCCTTGGTTGAAAGTGGCGGTGTTGCTGGGCTTTGGGAGCCAAAACTGGGGCTGCAACCTTGAAGCCTAAGCACAACTGTAAATGCGTTTTTAGCGTGGCTCACCATTGACTATTTCAATAAACCTGCGTTATGTTTCTATAAATGAAACCAGAACGTCCAGCTCTATCTCCCCTGTTGCGAAGCGACGCCCAGGGCATGATTTTGGCGCAACTCTTCATGAACCCAGAAGACGGTTTCAGCATCAGTGATCTAGCCCGGTTTGCTCACACGAGCGTGCCGACGGCTATGCGCGAAGTCGACCGCTTGCTCGATGCCCGACTTGCAACATCAAAGACTTTCGGTCGATCCAAGCTAATCCGCGTGAATCGAATGCACGAACTCTTCGACGCCATTAAGCAAATAGTCGCGCATTCTTACGGGCCGGCCGCCGTGTTGCCGGCTGCGCTGTATGGCATCGACGGGTTGGAACGCGCCTACCTCTTTGGCCCTTGGGCTGCTCGCCTAAAGCGAGAGGTGAGCCCAGAACCGAGCCAGGTTGACTTGCTCTTGGTTGGCTACGTAAATCGCATTGAAGCTTCGCGCGCAGCCGCCCGAGTTGAGGGCTATTTGGGCAAAGCGGTGAATGTGCAGTTTGCCAGCGTTAGTGAGTGGCAGAACCCAACCAACGATCTCACTCGCGAGATTCGATCGAAACCAATGGTCGAGCTCGACCTCGACTGGTAGTTATTCAAAATTCGAATACCCAGAACACTACTTATGCCCGATAGGGGCTTCGATGCACTTGAAGCAGTTGTAGTACAGTTTGGTGTCGGTCGGGGACGCATCCTTAGTTCCTGCGCATCCAGCAAAAGCTAGTCCAAGGGCAACGGCAAGAGAGCCAGCGATAATCTTTCTCAACATCTCAGTACCACCCATCACATGCAAACCAGTAGTCCGAGAAGCTAGTTGAACTTGTTAGTCCGTTAACGGGTTGAGCAAGGATGTTTGGGTAACTGTACATGATCACAGGACTTTCCGTGCCGCCCGATATCGTTTCCCAGGTACCTGATGACGTAAGTCCTTTTGCATTAGTCCAACTGATTGAGCTGAACTTCATCAGCGGGGTAATGGAGACCTGTCCAGAGGGGACGTCATATACCGTTAATCTCTCGTCAATCCATTCTGCAGTGGTGCCGTCGTAAAAGTCATCGCCAGTTGGAAGAGTGACTGTCTTTGTAAACGGCGTCGTGTCGCCAACCAATCCTGCAGACATAGAAAATTTGCGTGTGACAGGGTCAAATGACATTTTTAGGTCCACAGTGGAACCTGATGCAAAAGACACACCGGAAGGAAAGACGGCGGGGTAGGCTACGTTGACTCCGAGATATTCATAAAAGAACCTTGCAGTGCTGCTACCTGGAGTGTACATCAAACCGATTTGGAGGAGTGAAGGAGTGTTGTATCCTCCTATTCCAATCCAGCCACTGTAACTGGATCCACCGCAAAAATTGTTCCGCGCTGGGACTAACAAACGCCCTGTGACACCCGAGTACTTGTTGTAGCTGGCACTAACTGTGTATCCCGACCAAATTGAGCTAGTAGCAGTTGCCCAAACGTTGGCGGAGCATTCCTCCGAAGTGGGTGGCTCTTCGCCCCGATCTGGCTGCCCTAGGTCGCCCGAATCCCAGAAACACTGGTCAGACGGCAATGCAGGCAGTAGTGTTTGCGCTTCAGCTCTCAAAGCGCTGGTCAACAAGGTCGCAGCGAGAAAGAAAATCCCCCATAGTTTCTTCATGCACAAGTTGTACCACGTGCACTTAGAAATTTGCAAGAAACCCCGCCACGCGAAGTGACGGGGTTTCTCGTTGAAACTCGATTTAGCGAGCAGCCGAACCTTCGACGAAGTCGCCTTCGTTCTCAGACTTGCGCAACCACGAGAACAGCTTGCGCAGTTCGCGGCCAACCTTCTCGATTGGGTGAGCCTCGCCCTTGGCACGAAGTGCGTTGAACTCTGGCGCGCCTGCATCCTGGTCGGTGATGAAGCGGTTTGCGAAGGTGCCATCTTGGATGTCGGTTAGAACATCGCGCATGCGCTCCTTAACCTCTGGGCCAATAACGCGTGGGCCAGAGATGTAGTCGCCGTACTCGGCGGTGGTCGAAACCGACCAACGCTGCTTGGCAATGCCACCCTCGTACATTAGGTCGACGATGAGCTTGAGCTCGTGAAGAACCTCGAAGTAAGCAACCTCAGGCTGGTAACCAGCTTCGGTTAGAGTCTCGAAGCCGTACATGATGAGCTGCGAAGCGCCACCACACAAAACGGCCTGCTCACCGAACAAGTCGGTTTCGGTCTCTTCGGTGAAGGTGGTCTTGATGGTGCCGGCGCGGGTTCCGCCAATAGCCTTCGAGTAGCTGAGAGCCAACTCGAATGCGTGACCGCTTGCGTTCTGCTCAACGGCGATAAGGTTTGGAACACCCTTGCCGGCTAGGTACTCGCGACGAACCAAGTGGCCTGGGCCCTTAGGTGCAACGAGGAACACGTCGACGTCGGTTGGCGGCTTGATGTAGCCGTAACGTACCGAGAAGCCGTGACCGAAAACGAGGGCCTTGCCCGCGGTTAGGTTTGGCTCAATGTCAGACGCGTAAACGTGGCGCTGAGCTGGGTCTGGGGTGAGGATCATGATTACGTCGGCCCATGCAGATGCCTCGGCTGGAGTTAGAACCTTAAGGCCCTGCTCCTCGGCAACTGCCTTGCTCTTCGAACCTGGCTGCAGACCAACAACTAC
>CANFPR010000122.1 GCA_947448975.1 Micrococcales bacterium
TGAATGTCAACGAGCTTGCGAATCAGCTGGTCTCGGTCGATGCGATCGCCCACCTGCAGTGCGATCGACTGATTTAGATATTCGGCCGGAGCTCCGAGACCGTAGATACACGAAACGGTGCTGACCACAATCACGTCACGGCGCGACAGTAGGCTCATGGTTGCCTTGTATCGAAGACGCTCAACCTCTTCGTTGATGCTCGAGTCTTTTTCGATGAAGGTGTCGGTCTGCGGAACGTAAGCCTCGGGCTGGTAGTAGTCGTAGTAAGAGACGAAATATTCGACTGCATTGTTTGGTAGAAGTGAGCGGAATTCGTTTACCAGCTGGGCAGCCAAGGTCTTGTTGTGGGCCAGCACTAGGGTTGGTCGCTGAACCGCCTCGATGAGCCAGGCGGTGGTTGCCGATTTTCCTGTTCCGGTTGCTCCGAGCAACACAATGTCGCGTTCACCGTTGTTAATTCGGCTCGCCAGCTCGGCAATTGCCGTTGGCTGGTCTCCACTCGGCACGTAGTCGCTGACTACCTCGAATGGCGCGAAAGATCTGGTTGGTTCCACCTAGTTCACCAAGCGCTTTACTGCTCAGATGCTTCCCGAACTATCTGTTTCCAGAGAGATTCGGCGTCTTTGAGTAGCAGCTGAAGCGATTGGTTGGAGTTGAGTATGACATCGGCGCGATTGGCGCGTTCGGCCGGGCTCGCCTGGTTCTTGATTCGCGCAATCGCCTGATCTTTGGTAAGCCCCCTGGTTTCAATCAGGCGTTCAATGCGCACCTGCTCTGGCGCTTCTACGGTTACCACCTTGTCGAATGGCAGAGTCACGTCTGCCTCGACGAGAAGCGGAACCGTGTAAACCACGATTGAGTCTGATGGCAGAAGGTTCAGCTGTTCTGCCGCAAGCTGACGAACCCTGGGATGCACTATCGCCTCGAGTTGTTCGCGTTTGTGAGGGTTGGTGAACACAACGCCAGCCAACGCTGCTCGATCTAGCGAACCGTCTGGTAACAGAACATCGCTGCCAAATAAGTCGGTAACTTCGCGGAGCCCATCGGTACCGGCGGCCACTGCCTCGCGAGCAAGAACATCGGCATCTATTTCGATTGCGCCTAGCTCAACCCAGCGCGCCGCCACAGCGGTTTTGCCTGCAGCTATACCGCCCGTAAGTCCAACTAGATACACGCCTAAAGCCTACTCAAGTCAAAAGCAAAAGGGGTCGAACCGAAGTTCGACCCCTTTTGCGTGGAGTTGTTTACTCGGCGCTCTTCAGCTTGTCGCGAAGTGCGGCTAGCGATGCGTCGGCGGCTAGAGTGCCACCTTCGGCTGCTTCGCTCGAGTAAGAGCTGTTTGCTGAGTCTGCAGACGCAGCAGGAGCGGTGTCAGGAAGTTTTGCGGCTGCCTCATTGGCGGCTGCAACCTGGCGCTTGTGCTCTTCCCAGCGGGCGTGAGCTTCGGCGTATTCCTTCTCCCACTTGGCGCGAGCTTCCTCGAAGCCAGGCTTCCATTCGTTGGTTGCAGAGTCGAAGCCTTCTGGGTACTTGTAGTTACCAGCGTCGTCGTAGTCTGCAGCCATACCGTATAGGGCTGGGTTGAAGTCGGCACCGTTAGGGTCAACCTCTTCGTTAGCCTGCTTGAGCGAAAGCGAAATGCGGCGACGCTCTAGGTCGATGTCGATTACCTTGACGAATACGTCCTGGTTTACGGTTACAACCTGCTCGGCTAGTTCGATGTGCTTGCTCGAAAGCTCGCTGATGTGAACTAGGCCCTCGATGCCGTCGGCTACGCGAACGAATGCACCGAAAGGCACAAGCTTGGTGACCTTACCTGGTGCGTACTGTCCGATTGCGTGGGTGCGGGCGAATACCTGCCATGGGTCTTCTTGAGTTGCCTTGAGCGAAAGCGATACGCGCTCACGGTCGTTGTCGATGTCGAGAACCTCAACGGTAACCTCTTGACCGATTTCAACAACCTCAGATGCGTGCTCGATGTGCTTCCATGAAAGCTCAGATACGTGAACGAGACCGTCTACGCCGCCGAGGTCGATGAAGGCACCGAAGTTTACGATCGACGAAACAACACCGGTGCGAATCTGGCCCTTGGCCAGATCTGCAAGGAAGGTGCTGCGGTTAGCCGACTGGCTCTCTTCAAGAAGTGCACGACGCGAAAGCACAACGTTGTTGCGGTTCTTGTCGAGTTCGAGAATCTTGGCTTCGACCTTCTGGCCTAGGTAAGGAGCTAGGTCGCGAACGCGGCGGAGCTCAATAAGCGAAGCTGGAAGGAAGCCGCGGAGGCCGATGTCAACGATGAGTCCACCCTTGACAACTTCGATGATGGTTCCGGTAACGGTGCCATCTGCGTCGCGAATCTTCTCGACGTCGCCCCAAGCGCGCTCGTACTGTGCACGCTTCTTGGAAAGGATTAGGCGGCCTTCTTTGTCTTCTTTCTGAAGAACAAGAGCCTCTACTGAATCGCCAACCGAAACGATCTCTGATGGATCTGCGTCGTGGCGAATTGAAAGTTCGCGAGAAGGGATTACACCTTCGGTTTTGTAACCAACGTCGAGGAGAACCTCGTCACGGTCGATCTTTACAACGATGCCTTCAATGAGGTCTCCGTCGTTGAAGAACTTTAGAGTCTTTTCAACCGCGGCCAGAAAGTCTTCTGCACTGCCAATGTCATCAATGGCAACCTGCTTGGTGGCCTTTTCGGTGTTACTTGTCATATTTAGTTTGCTCTCGTAGGGACATACTATGGTCGCGCAAAAACCGAACTTTTAGGGTCCGAGTTTTTCCGCGACGGCGGATAGGGATTACGCGTTTGCACGCCCCTATAGCCTAGCCCAATACTGCGGCTCTGGCGAGCGTTTTTGTGGCCAGATCAGTGGCCAGCGGCATCCCAGCTTCTGCCGATGCCGACGTGCACCTCAAGAGGCACGCTGAGCTTAACAACCTTGGTCATGTGCTCGAGCACAATGGTTTGCAGCTTCTCGAGTTCACCGTTGGCAACTTCGAACACCAATTCGTCGTGAACCTGAAGCAACATGCGGCTTTTTAGGTTGGCATCGGTCATGGCGTGGTCGATCTGGATCATGGCCAGCTTCATGATGTCGGCTGCGGTGCCCTGGATAGGAGCGTTGAGTGCTGCGCGCCTAGCGTTTTCGCGAATCTGAAAGATTGGGCTCTTCAAGTCATCAAAAGGTCGTCTGCGACCGAAGGTGGTTACGGTGTAGCCGTTCAGCTTGGCGTGGTCGACCACGCTAGCCAAATAGCGGCGCACTCCCCCGAAGCGTTCGAAGTAGTCAGACATGAGCTGCTTCGCCTCGGCATTCGAGATGCGCAGTTGCTTGGCAAGCCCGTATTCGCTTAGACCGTAAACCAGGCCGTATGACATTGCCTTTACTTTGGATCGCATGGCCGGTGTTACTTCGGACGGGGCAACACCAAAGAGCCTCGCTCCAACAAACCGGTGCAGGTCTTCGCCGGTGTTGAAGGCTTCAATCAACCCCTCGTCTTCGCTCAGGTGCGCCATGATGCGCATTTCGATCTGCGAATAGTCGGCGGTGAGGAGCGTTTCAAAACCCTCGCCAACTATGAATGAATCGCGCATTTCGCGGCCGCGTTCGGTTTTGATCGGGATGTTCTGAAGGTTCGGACCTTCGCTCGAGAGGCGGCCGGTTGAGGTTCCCGTTTGCACGTAGTTGGTGTGCACCCGGCCATCGGTGCCAATCGACTTGCGAAGCA
>CANFPR010000123.1 GCA_947448975.1 Micrococcales bacterium
AACTTCGGCACCTGGATCTTCTGGCCAGTTCGCCCGAAGGTTGGCAAGGTCAACAAGTCTGAAACCGGACTCTGGGCCAAGTTGGGTCGCGGCGTAAGCAAGCGCCCAATCGCCGTTGCCCTAATTGGTGTGCTCATGCTGGGTGGCCTCGCCGCTGGCGCATCGGGCATCAAGATCGGGCTTTCGGCCACCGAGCAGTTCCTTAAGAAGCCTGAAGCCGTGATTGGTCAGGAGTACCTAGCCAAGGCATTCCCCGCCGGAACCACAACTCCTTCAACCGTGATTGCAAACTCTGCAAATGCCGATGCCGTTGTTGCAGCCGCCGAATCGGTTGCCGGTGTCTCGTCTGCAAAAATTGCAACAGACAACGACGGCAAAGAAATCTCAGACGGCTCAATCACCAAGATCGACGTCGTGCTAGATGCCGAAGGTCGATCCGACGCAGCCTATGCGGCAATCGTGAAACTCCGTGACGCTGTTCACGCAGTATCTGGTGCCGATGCCAAGGTGGGCGGCCAAGACGCTCAATACCTTGACGTCAAGAATGCTTATGCCAAAGACCAGTCAACGATCATCCCGATCATTTTGGCTTTGGTCTTCTTGGTTCTAATCCTGTTGCTCCGTTCACTCGTGGCTCCGGTGCTGCTACTGCTTACCGTGGTTGGTTCGTTCTTCGCCAGCATGGGTGCAGCCTGGTTGCTATTCGTGGGAGTCTTCGGGTTCCCGGCGCTCGACCTGAGCGTGTTCCTCTACTCGTTCCTCTTCCTGGTTGCCCTGGGTGTTGACTACAACATCTTCTTGGTCACCCGCGCGAAAGAGGAGAGCGAGAAACTCGGTCTCAAAGAAGGCATGATCAAAGCGCTGGCCTCCACCGGTGGAGTCATCACATCTGCGGGTATCTTGCTCGCAGCTGTGTTCGCCGTTCTCGGTGTTCTACCGCTGGTTGCCCTCGCGCAAATCGGTGTGATCGTTTGCATCGGTGTGCTACTCGACACCCTGCTGGTGCGAACCGTCATTGTGCCTGCGCTAGCTTTCATCGCTGGCGAAAAGTTCTGGTGGCCAGCCAAGGCCAAGAGCGTCAAGTAACAACCGCGCTAAAAGCCAACTAGTAAAAGTCGCTAACTGACACGGATGCTCGACCTGCAAGTCGGGCGTCTGACTAGGCGTTAAACCAAAACGGTCTGGTCGGGGCAAGTAAATCGCTCCCGGCCAGACGGTTTTGGTTTGTCGTTAGGTTTTAGTTTGTTCCGGTGAGAACGGGCACGATTGCACCCGAAAACACCTGCCAGGCAAGCAGCGACTTAGCCACGAGGCTGAGCGTGATGTAGGCGCGTTCGCCGCGAAGGTAGTTTGCCCACTTGCCAACCTGGCGGTACTGAAGTGCCTGGTTGATTGCAAAGGTGTTAAAGAAGATGAACAGCGAAACGATGATTCCGATAACGAAACCCGGAACCTCTGCCTTGTGGCTTCCACCCGGCTGCAAGGTGTAAATGAAGATGACAATCCAAGGCACAACGCCCGTCATCGAGCCCATGATGAAAGGCAAGAAACCCTTGTTGCCTGGCTTCTCGTACTTTTCTTGCAGTGCGCCAAACAAAATCATCGAAGCGTTTACACCGAAGATTGCAAAGAGTGCTCCGATGTCACTAAGGCCACAGAGCTGAGCGATGAGCCAAATCATCACCGATGAACTGAGTGAATACTCAACCCATCTGAAGTAGTTGTGGTTTAGTTTGAGTCCCGCGGCGTAGCGCTGGAAGAACCAGGGCGACGAGATCAGGAAGTGGAACAGGGCTGACAGGGCCAAGAACGCAACCACGCCGTATCCGAGATTGATTGAAAACACGGTGACGTGCTCGGTTAGGCCAGACCCGGGAGGGCCAGCCATGTAATCGGCGGTTACCGGAAAAAGCACTTGGCTTTTTAGTGAGCCCAGCACCGAACCGAACGCGATGGCTTGCACGAGGTGCAGGGTTCCAGCGACGATGTTGTAGCTGCGCAGGCGCTTGATCTGTTGGTCGGTGTCGTAAACCTTTGTTGCCATGGGGCTTCCCCTTAGTTGGTTTTGAGCCAAACCGTAGTGTGTGGCTCAAGGCTGAGGCTATCGCCTATTTCGCTTTGCGCCACTATATCGCCTGCTGGCATCGCCAGCGCATCGTCGCCAAAGTTGTGAATCACAACAATATCTCCGTTGCGAAAGCCGAGTGCTCGCTCGTTTGTAAACTCTGCAATCCATTCGAAAGCGCCATCACCAAGTTGCAGATCACGCCGCAAACGAATTGCAAGCTTGTAAAGCTCAAGGGTAGAACCAGCAACGCCCTCTTGCAGGTCGCGTGAGTATTGCTCGTAAATGGCCGGCTGCGGCAACCAAGCCTTACCAGTTGAGTTGAAGCCGTTTGCGTCACCAACGCCGGCCTGCCAAGGCAGTGGCACGCGGCATCCGTCTCGGCCAACTCTCGCGCCCGCAGTGCGAAAGAAAGTGGGGTCTTGTCGATACTCATCGGCAAGAGTGGTGTGCTCGGGCAGCCCGAGTTCTTCGCCCTGATAGAGATACATCGAACCAGGTAAGGCCAGGGTGAACAGTGTGGCTGCGCGCGCTCGCCGCAAACCGAGTTCGAGATCTGGTTGCGCATCGTTCGGGCCGATGCCGTCAGACGCGGTCGGCCGCCCCTTGACGCCGCCCATCCTAGAGGCGTGACGAATCACATCGTGGTTTGAAAGTACCCACGTCGATGGCGCTCCCACACCGTCGAACGCCAAGAAAGATTCGTTGATCGAGCTAAAAATGTTTTCGGCTTCCCACATGCTGTCGAGAAAGCGAAAGTTGAAAGTCTGGTTGAACTCGTCTGGTCGAACCCAAAGTGCCATGAACGAAAGCGGCAACACGTAAGCCTCACCGCACATCGCGCGCTCGCCGGGGTACGAATCCAAAATCGCCCGCCAGCGCCTAAAAATGGGGTGCACGCTCTCTTGAAACCACATCGGCGGCGAAGCTTCGCCCTCGATAAAGCCGGCGCCTGCGCGCGCAACATCCGGGTGATCTGGCAACCCCTCAGCCTTGCCCATGGCGTGCGGCTGATCGACTCTAAAACCATCAACTCCGCGGTCGAGCCAAAAGCGCAGAATGTTTTCGAACTCGGCTTGAACCGCCTCGTTCTCCCAGTTCAGGTCGGGCTGAGACGAGTCGAACAGGTGGCAATACCACTGGCCCGGCGTTCCGTCGGCGTTTGTGGTGCGAGTCCAGGCCGGCCCGCCAAACAATGAAAGCCAGTTGTTCGGGGGTAGTTCGCCGGCATCGCCGCGGCCATCTTTGAAGTGATAAAAACCGCGGTCCGCGCTACCCGGTTTTGCCTGCAATGCGGCCTGAAACCATCGGTGCTCGCTCGAAGTGTGGTTTGGCACGAGGTCTACCAAAACACGGATGCCCGCGGCATGTGCCGCCGCAACCATATCGTCGAAGTCGGCCAGCGTGCCAAAGAGCGGGTCGACGTCGGTGTAATCGCTCACGTCATACCCCGCATCGCGCTGAGGTGATCGCATAAACGGTGAAAGCCAGATTGCGTCGATACCGAGTGAAGCGAGAGAACCCATGCGGCTGGTGATGCCGGGCAGGTCACCCATGCCGTCGCCGTTCGAGTCGGCGAACGAGCGCGGGTAAACCTGGTA
>CANFPR010000124.1 GCA_947448975.1 Micrococcales bacterium
ACCACGAAGCGTGCCAACTCGGCACACGACGGCAAAGGTCACCTGGTAATCACGGCCAACCTGATCACAGAGACCGATCCCCTTTATAACTACTGCCTTCCAGACCTAACCGACACCTGCTGGTACTCGAGCGCACGCTTGAAGACCGCGGGTCTAGTGGGCTTCAAGTACGGCAAAATCACCGCACGCATCAAGATGCCTAAGGGCCAAGGAACCTGGCCGGCATTCTGGATGCTCGGGCAAGACCTCAACCAGGGTGGCACTTGGCCAGACTGTGGCGAGATCGACATCGTCGAAGCTAAAGAAGAAATGAACAACTACGTCTTCGGCACCGCGCACGGTCCGGGCTACTCGGGCGGTCAGGGAATCGGCGATGTTTACATGAACAACGCTCCGCTCTCGGCGGGTTACCACGAGTACTCAATCGTGTGGGCGAAGAACAGCATTAAGTGGTACTTCGACGGCAAGCTCTACCACTCGCTGTCACCGGCCTACGTTTACGGCAACCAGTGGCCTTACAACCAGGAGTTCTTCATCATCATGAACCTAGCCATGGGTGGCCAGTTTGTTACCGGTGGTCTAGACACCTCGGTAACTCAGGCCAAGATGTACGTTGACTACGTGCGTGCATACTCGGTGAATGGCGTTGGAAAGATCGTCAAGCACTAACCAAAAAAACCTCACGGATGGCCGGCAGACCAAGTGTTTGCTGGCCATTCGGCTTTTTATGCTGACTCTGAGGGCAGCCGTTTGCGTAACGAATTCATAAATAAACCGCTTTCACGCTTCGCTTTCATGAAACCCCTGCCTATTGTTATTATTGTGAAATCGGTTTCACGCCTACGCGTGGTCGATGAAGCGAATCAGCAAAAACCTTTCCAAGGTCTAGGGGGCTAGCTGCAGTGGCGCACACCACAGCAGAAAGCCCTCTAGCCAGAAAAGGGAATCGGGGTCACTGCATCCTTGGGGACCCTGGTTCTGCAAGAGAAAGAGTGAACATGACAGCGTTGCCAGAGAGTTTCCGTTGGGGAGCCGCAACAGCTAGCTACCAAATCGAAGGTGGCACACACCTCGATGGTCGAGGCACAAGCATCTGGGACACCTTTGCAGCCACACCGGGCAAGGTCGTCAACATGGAAGACGGCTCTGTAGCCTGTGACCACTACCATCGCTACCCAGAAGACATCAAGCTGATGAAAGACCTGGGTATTCAGACCTACCGTTTCTCGTTTGCTTGGCCACGCATGTTTCCTAACGGAGACGCACGTCGCGAGCAGCGCGGTTTCGACTTCTACAAGCGCATCGTAAATGAGTTGCTAGAAAACGGCATCGAGCCTTGCGCCACCCTTTACCACTGGGATCTTCCTCAAACCCTTCAAGACAAGGGTGGTTGGGCTAACCGCGACATCGTTGGCGCATTCGCAGACTACGCCGGTGTTATGGCCGAAGAGTTTGGCGATGTAATCAAGCTTTGGGCAACGCTCAACGAGCCTTGGTGCACATCGTGGCTAGGTTACGGAATCGGCGTTCACGCCCCAGGCGTTCGCGACTTAGACTCTGCAATCTCGGCAGCTCACCACACAGCGCTTGCACACGCCGAGGGCACCCGTGCCATGCGCGCAGTTCGCGACGACATCAAGGTTGGCCTAGTGCTCAACATGAGCAACTACCGCGTTGACGACCCGAATAACCAAGAACTAGTTGACCTGGCCGACCTACTTGACGCCAACATCAACCGCTGGTGGACCGACGCAATGACCACCGGTCACTACCCAGAAGCCCTCACTCCTTACTACAAAGAAACCCTCGACCGCATTCTGCTGCCAGGCGATGAGAAGCTTCTGAAGATCGACACCGACTTCGTTGGCATCAACTACTACAGCGACTCGTTCGTTGGTACTCCACGCCCAGAAGACAAGCCGATGAGCGAAGGTGGTTTGCACCCATTCCCTCAGCGCAGCAACGGTACTCCTCCGGAGCCTCTGACCGACATGGGTTGGCCAATTACCCCAGAAGGTATTCACGATCTAGTGCTCCGCATCGGGCGCGACTACCCGGGCATCCCTGAGCTCATGATCACCGAAAACGGTGCCGCCTACCCAGAAGAGCCAAACGAGTTCGGTGAAGTAGAAGACACCCGCCGTGTCGAGTACATCACCAGCCACCTAGAGGCGCTCAGCCGAGCCATCGAAGAAGGCGCGCCGGTTACTCGCTACTACGCATGGTCACTGCTCGACAACTACGAGTGGGCAGAGGGTTACGCCAAGCGTTTCGGCCTTATTCACGTTGACTTCAAGACCCAGGTTCGCACGCCAAAAAGGTCTGCGAAGGTTTACGCTACGATTATTGAGACCAACGGTGAAAGTTTGAAAGCAGTCACCGTTTAATTTCACGGAAAGGCTGTCATGACAGCAAAACCGCGCCCAACATACTCAGCGATTGCAAAATCTGCTGGCGTTTCAGAGGCCACGGTTTCGCGCGTCCTAAACGGAGACAGCCGAGTAAACCCCGAGCGCACCGCAGCCGTACTGAAGGCAGTTGACCAGTTGGGGTACCGAAAGAATCGCGCGGCAACCGCTCTCGCATCGGGCCGCACCGGCTTGATTGCAGTGGTTATCGACGATGACCTTTCGATCTTCGACGACCCATTCTGGGGTACCGTCACCTCGGGCATTAGCCGCGTTCTGATGGCAAACCACCTGCAGACCGTTCTTATGGTTACGGCCGTCAACAACGTCGATGGCCCGGTTGCCCACTACCTCGAATCTCGTGAAGTTGACGGCGCGATCTTCTTTCAGCTGCACAAAGATGCGATGGTGCGCAAGCTTGCCAAGGCCGGCCTACCGATTGTTATCACCGGTAGCCCGCACACCGATGCAGACCTCATCTTTGTTGACACCGACAACTTCGGCGGAGGATACGCCGCCACCAAGCAGTTGCTCAACCGAGGCTGCAAGAAAGTTGCCATCATCACGGGTGACATCGAAACCACCGCTGGCCACCAACGCTTGGATGGCTACAACCAGGTTTATCGCGAGCTAGGCCGCGTGCCGGCCAAGTCGCTTATTCGTCACGGTGACTACTCGTACGAGAGCGGCCAAGTGCAAATGCGCCACTTGCTCGAAGAAAACCCAGACGTCGACGGCGTCTTTGCCTGTAACGACCTCATGGCTTTGGGCGCTATTGCCGCCATCGAGGAGTCGGGTAGAACCGTGCCAGACGACGTGGCCGTTATCGGTTTCGACGACTCCATCATGTCTCGCACGTCTCGCCCCCAGCTCTCAACTGTGCGCCAAGACATCGCGGCGCTCGGCGAGGCAGCTGCCCAGCTCATGATCGCCCAGCTAAATGGCGACCAGGTTGAGTCGCGCATCATGCCGGTTGAACTCGTGCTTCGCGAATCTGCCTAAACCAAGCATCCTTGCAACGCTCTTTTGCCGTTGCGCTTGAACTGCCGAGCCTTAAAAGAAACAGCACCCCAACGTAAATCGCGGGGTGCTGTTTTACTTTGAATCTTTAGTGCTGGATTACCTGACCAACACCGTTGATGGTGCTGAAGCGAACCCAGTCGACCTTCATTGTGGTGCTGTTGAGGTTCGGGTCGATTTCGCCGCCGAGGTTTCCGCCCAT
>CANFPR010000125.1 GCA_947448975.1 Micrococcales bacterium
CAAAACCATCGAGATAAAAACGTAGCGACGCAAAAACAGATGGCTCGGTACAAACCAAATAACCGCGGCGCAGGCGGCCAACGCAACTACCGACCAAACCACCTGTTTGGTTGCAAAAAGGTCGGTGGCCCCGGCGGCAACCTTGGCCAAGTCGAGTCGATAAATCTCAGAGACGCCGAGCCCATTTAGAAAAACCGCGATGGGCAAAATTAGCGAATCGGCCTCCGATGCCCGGCGACGCAAGATTGCGTGCACCACGAGCGCGGCTGCCGTGAGCGGCACCCAGTACAGCCAAAAATCGGTGCGCAGCACGGCGATGGTGCTCAACTGAATCTGAGCGAGCTCGAAGGCGTTGATGCCGAACACGAAGAACAGCAGCAGTGCTTCGATGTTGCGGTTGCGTGGCACAACTCGCATGACGCGAGGCATGGTGCCGTTCAAGATCGCGCTAACCATTGCTATCGGCCTTGGTTAGGGTTTCGATGATTCGGTCGGCATCGGCAATGTCGGTGGCATAGATGGTTCGTTCGAGCAGCCCGCGCTGGTAGTCGCTCAGGTCGCTCACCAAAACATCGGTCTCTGAATAAACGGTAGAGAAGGTGAGTGGGCCGAGTCGTTCACGGATGCCCTTAAAAATGGTTACGTGCCCGTTTGATTCGCCAACGTAGAACTTGGTTTGGGTGTACGAGTACCCCGCCCAAATGCCGGCCACGGCCAAACCCGAAATGGCAAAAATCGTTGCGATTTGCCTCAGGCGGCGAAAGCGGATGCGACGGTAGGTGTCTGCCAGAACCTTCTCGAGGTATTCGGCCGACTCGGGAACGAAGTCGGTGGTCTCTTCGCTGCCGCGAAAGATGCCGGTGAGTGCCATCGGGTTGAGCAGCTGCAGCACGCTCTTGCCTTTGCGCTCGGCAATAACCACATCGTTCGAAGCCGAACCCACGTAACGAGGAAACGGCTGAAACTCGCTCTGGGTGGTGGTGCTGAGAACATCCACGATCACCACTGTCACGTTGTCGGGAGCACCAGCCTCGAGAGCTTCGCCAACCAGGTCGTCGGCAACATCTTCGGCCGGGGCTTTGGTGCGCAGGTTGCGAGCAATCACAACATCGTCGACGTAACCGCAGAGACCGTCGGAACACAGCATCCAGCGATCACCGGGCAACGCCTCTTCAACCCAGGAGTCGACCTGCGGTGGCTCGGGAGTATCGCCGAGCACGCGCATGAGTACGTTGCGGCGCGGGTGAATCAGCGCTTCGGCCGGAGTGATGCGACCGGTGTCAACGAGCTTTTGCACGAAGGTGTGATCTTTGGTGATCTGCTCAACCTGTTCGCCGCGAAGACGATAGATGCGTGAGTCGCCGATGTGAGCAACCACGGCCTTGGTGCCGGTAAACATGAGCCCAGAAAATGTCGTGCCCATTCCGGCAAACTCAGGATGCTCGCGCACGGTTGCGCCGAGCTTCTCGTTAGCCTCAAGAATCGAAGCCAACATAACCGAGCCGGCATCTTCGGGGGTTGCATAAAGATTGTCGATTTGGGCAATCTGCTGAGAGACCATCGCCGAGGCAATGTCGCCGCCAGCGTGACCTCCCATGCCGTCGGCAACGAAGTGCAGTTGATACCCGCTGTAACCGGCATCTTGGTTGCTGCTTCGCACGCGCCCGATGTCGGAGACCGCGCAGGTGACCAGCTTGATCGGCATCGTTTAGGCTCGCAGCTCAAACACGGTCTTGCCGACTTTTACAGGAGTGTTGAGCTTAACCACGGCTGGGGTGCCAACGCGCGAGCCGGCTAGGAATGTTCCATTGGTTGAGTTGAGGTCTTGAATCAGCCAGTCTTCGTTCATCAAAACCAGCTTGGCGTGCTGCGTCGATGCGTATTCGTCGCTAACCACCAGATCGCTGTTTGGCGCGCGACCAATGTGAATCTCGCGACCCGCAAGCGGGAGTTCCATGCCGGTGTTCTCGCCCTCGGTAACAACAAGTCGTGACGCAGTGGCGCTCGCGGCACCAAAACTTTGGGTGGTTACGCTAACCGCACCAACCGGCGCTGGCGGAATGATTGGGGTTGAAAGCACCTGAGGTGCGTTGCGTTCGGTGGCCTTCGAAACCACGCGCTGGCCAAAAAGGTCGGCGCGAATAACCGAGATGATGCTGAAGATGAAAATCCAGAGCACCGCCACAAATCCGATGCGCACTAGAAAGAGGGCTAACTCGCTCAATCTCTCACCGTCTTTGCAATCACGCGAAATACGAATTCGCTGTGGCCCGCACTAATCACGGTGTCGGCGGCGATGCCAACTTCGGTGATCGGTCGGCCGTTAACCTTGGTGCCGTTGGTTGAGCCGAGGTCGCGAACACCGGCCTTCGAGCCATCCCAGAGCACTTCGAAGTGCGCTCGAGACAGCCCGTTGTCGTTTACCTGGATGTCGGCGCTCGCGTCGCGACCAATCACGGTGCGCGACTTGGTGAGCATGTAGCGCTGGTCGCCAACCTCGAGCGACGGAGTCCACTCAACCTGAACGGCAGCCGTGTTTGAGGTAACCCGAACCTGACCGACGTTGAGCGATCCATCTTCGGCCACGTTGATGAGCAGCCCCGCCCCGAACTGAAACTTCTGGCGCTGCGCGTGCCGAGTGGCTTGGTCGTTTAGCTCAAAAAGTAGGCTCTCGCCGAGCGACTGCATGCGCTTGAAGTCGGCGCTCGAAAGGTAAACGGTGTAGGCGTTGGGGGCCAGAATTCGATCGCGCGAAACTATGCTCGCCTTCGAGTCCATCTCGCTCTTGATGGCCGCGCCAATCTCGATTGGTTGGAGCTCGCTTTTAAAAGTCTTGCTGAACGCACCGGTTACGACGCGCTCGAGACCTTTTTCAAAGCTGTCTAAAATGCCCACGGGTTCCTTCGAGTTTCTACAGCCTTCAGTTTAACCTTTGCCTTCGACTACATGCGGGATGGCGCCATCGCAGGCACCTTGAGAACTCAGCTGCCACGAGCCCGTGGCGGCAAGTTCGGTTGGTCTGATACTCTCAACGAGTTGCTGGCTTAGCCGCTGGTTAACGCGCGAGTGGCGAAATGGCAGACGCGCTGGCTTCAGGTGTCAGTGCCTTCACGGGCGTGCGGGTTCAAGTCCCGCCTCGCGCACAAAGATTGTTGTGCGTTCGACGCACAGGCAATACATTTGCCCCATGAACTTTGAACAAGCCGATCCGGCCATCAAGAAACTACTCAGCGACTATTTCGACCTCATGCACCACCAAGACATGGAGTTGTTCGACAAGGTCTTTCACAAGAACTGCTGCCTCTATTCCACTCAGGGTGGAACGGCTTCTATTCGCCCCTACGAGGTTTACCGTGAGGTAGTCGCGAACCGCGAGTCACCGGCATCGGTGGGCAACGCACGCCGCGACGCTGTGCTCGACTTCGACCAGATCTCGGGCACGCTCGCCTGGGTCAAGGTGCAGCTCGAAATGTTTGGCGGTGTCATGCAGGATTACCTGAACATCGTGTTTATCGACGGCCAGTGGTTCATCATGGCCAAGATGTGGGAGCGCGTGGGCGACTCCGAAGCCTAATCTGGCAATCGGCTGTGTGCTTGGTAAGAGCATCCTGAGTTTGA
>CANFPR010000126.1 GCA_947448975.1 Micrococcales bacterium
GCGAATCGCGGCCATGCTGCCTGAGCCCAATGTTCGGGTTACGGTTCTGATTCCTTATTCGAGGGGTGAGCTCGTTTCGAGGCTCCACCTCAACAGCCGAATCATCAGCCTTGAATATGTTGAAGAAGGCACCAAACTCACCGCCATGGTTAGACCCGAGCTGGCAGCCGACCTAATCGACTTCGAAGTTTTATAAAGCGCGGATAACCGAAACTACCTTGCCCATGATTACGGCGTGATTGCCGTCAATCGGGTCGTAGGCAGAGTTTCTCGGCAGCAACCAGGTCTGACCGTTGTTTTGCTTGAACACCTTGACGGTTGCCGAATCTTCTAGCAGTGCAGCCACGATGTCGCCGTTGTCGGCGTTCTGCTGCTGACGAACCACAACCCAGTCGCCATCGCAAATGGCGGCGTCGATCATGGAGTCTCCTTTGACCTTGAGCATGAAAAGGTCGCCGTTGCCCACGAGTTCGCGAGGAAGCGTGAAGTGGCTTTCAATGTTTTGCTCAGCGAGAATCGGACCACCCGCGGCGATAGCGCCAACTAGAGGAATGCTCACCACGTTGCCGAAGAGTGAGCGGCCGGAGTCGTCGTTTACGCCCGGCACAGACTTCAATACATCCATGGCACGTTGGCCGGCGTCGGCCTTGCTCAGGTAGCCCAACTCGCGCAGCTGACTCAACTGGTAAGACACCGATGACGTCGAGGAGAGGCCTACTG
Organism: Micrococcales bacterium; assembly: GCA_947448975.1. Classification (GTDB taxonomy): domain Bacteria; phylum Actinomycetota; class Actinomycetes; order Actinomycetales; family Microbacteriaceae; genus Rhodoluna. The sequence continues at coordinate 721 of CANFPR010000126.1, forward strand.
CTTCGCCGACCTCGCGCATGGTTGGGTTGTAACCCTTTTCGTTGCGGTAGCTGACGATAGCCTCAACGATCTTCTCTTGAATCTCGCTGAGGTTTTTAGCGCCCTGCGCCTTTGCACCGTTGTTTGAGTCGTTCATGAGCAATGCCTCTCGTTCAACCCTCGGTTGCGGCTTATGCCACCAATAAGGGGTCTATCGAAACTGTATTCGATAGATTGCGAGTTTTCAAGAACATTTTCGAACAAATTTGCTAAAAACACTTGACACGATGTCGGAGGGTGCGTTTATCTTGTATTTATCGAACACTTGTTCGAAACAGATTTTCGAAAGAAATGAAGGAGCACCCCCATGATCCAGTCAACGAGCAAGCACCCAGTGCGACCAACCCAGCGCGTCGCTTCAAGGGTCGTTGTAGATTCGTCGCCGGTCTACCGTCGTCGTCGCGCCATCGTGGGCTTGGCTCTAGCGCTCGCGCTGGCCGGTGGTTTTTCGATCTTCGCTTCGCAGGGCCAGGCCCAGGCATCGAGCGAAGCCACGAACTCTTCATTCACCTACGTCACCGTGCACGCCGGCGACACCCTGTGGAGCGTGGCCGAGAAGTATGCAGCCAACGTCGACACCAGAGAGTGGATCGCCGAACTAGTTAACCTAAACGCTCTTCAAGACAACCAGCTACAGCCGGGTCAGCGCATCGCACTACCTGCGCACTAGCCCGCACCCGATAATCTTGTCGGGTGACCAATCTTTCAGATCTTCCACTTCGTGATTCGCTCAAGGGCCGCCAACCATACGGTGCTCCTCAGCTACACGTGCCGGTTGCGCTGAACGTCAACGAAAACACGCACCCGATTCCAGAAGAGGTCAAAGCCGACATCGTCGCTCGGGTGGCGCAAGCTGTATCTGAAATTAATCGCTACCCCGATCGCGAATTCATCAAACTCCGCGAGGCACTGGCCCACTATCTGGGTCACGGGTTAGCCGCCGAGCAAATATGGGCAGCCAACGGCTCAAACGAAGTCATTCAGCAAATCTTCCAAGCTTTCGGTGGCCCCGGCCGCAAAGCGCTCGGGTTCGAGCCGACCTACTCGATGTACTCGATCATTGCTCAAGGCACCGATACCCAGTACATCTCGGCAAGCAGAAACGCCAGGTTCGAGCTCACCGCCGAGCACGCTGCAGAGCAGGTTAAACAGCACCAACCCAACATCGTCTTGCTCTGTTCGCCAAACAATCCAACCGGAACACCGCTTTCACTCGATGTCATCGAAGCCGTATACGCCTCGACCGACGGAATCGTTGTGGTCGATGAGGCCTATGCCGAATTTGCCGCCGATGGTGCCAAGAGCGCAATCACTCTTCTCGAAGGGCGCCCGCGTTTGCTCGTGTCAAGAACCATGTCAAAGGCTTTTGCCTTCGCAGGGGCGCGAGTTGGCTATCTTGCATCCGACGCCGCGGTGGTCGACGCTCTGCGCTTGGTTCGCTTGCCTTATCACCTAAGCGCTTTTACTCAGGCTGCCGCCGAAGCTGCACTAGACCACTCCAAAGTAATGCTTGCCGCGGTCGATGAAATTCGCCAGCAACGCGACCGCTTGGTGGTCGAGCTCGCGCAGATGGGTCTCGACCCCTACCGCAGCGATTCAAACTTTGTGCTCTTCGGAGGTCTCGATGATCCTGCCGATGTTTGGCAAAATCTTCTCGACCAGGGAGTGCTGGTAAGAAATGTCGGTATCGAAGGCACCCTGCGAGTAACCGCCGGAACCGAAGCCGAGACCAGCGCGTTTTTGCTTGCCCTACAGCAAGTCATTCGCAACTAGACTTGTTGGCATCCCCAATGTCGCTTTTTGCGAAAGGTAATTCCATGAGCAGGTCAGTTTCGCTTCAGCGCAAAACTTCCGAGTCTTCAATCGACTTGACCATCAACCTAGATGGAACCGGAAAGTCGTCGATCGACACATCCGTGCCATTTTTCGACCACCTGCTCACCACCTTCGCTAAGCACTCGCTGGTAGACCTCAACATCAAAGCAACCGGCGACACTCACATCGACGTTCACCACACCGTAGAAGACACCGCCATCGTTCTTGGCCAGGCCATCAAGCAGGCACTTGGCGATAAGTCGGGTATTTCGCGCTATGGCGACGCCACCGTGCCACTCGACGACGCTCTAGTTCGCGCAGTGGTCGATGTTTCGGGTCGCCCTTACCTAGTGCACACCGGTGAGCCAACCGGATTCGAGTTTCACCTGATCGGCGGACACTTCACCGGTTCGCTCGTGCGCCACGTTTTCGAAGCCATTTCACTCAACGGTGGCCTCACCGTGCACATCAATGTGCTCGACGGACGCGACCCGCACCACATCGCCGAAACCGAATTCAAGGCCTTTGCTCGAGCATTCCGCAAAGCCGTCGAAGCCGATGCCCGCGTCGAGGGAGTTCCCTCAACCAAGGGTGCTCTGTGAGCAAACCTCACGTAGTCGTTCTTGACTACGGCAGTGGCAATGTGCACTCGGCGGTAAAAGCACTCATCGCTGCCGGAGCAGATGTCGAACTCACCAGCGATCGTGATCGTGTTTTAGCGGCCGACGGTTTAGTGGTTCCAGGCGTGGGCGCATTTGCGGCCGTGATGCAACAGCTCAACGCAATCGGTGGGCCAAAACTCATCGATCAGCGCCTCGCTGCCGGAAAGAAAGTTCTCGGTATCTGCGTGGGGCTCCAAGTGCTGTTCGACGCGGGTTTTGAACACGGGGTTGAAACACCTGGCCTTGGCCAACTTCCAGGCGAAGTTGAAACCTTGGATGCCCCGCAGCTTCCGCACATCGGCTGGAACACGGTAACGGCAGCACCGGGCTCAATGCTCTTCGAAGGGGTCGAAAACGAACGGTTCTAC
>CANFPR010000127.1 GCA_947448975.1 Micrococcales bacterium
ACCTTAACCACGACGTTTTCTGGCAAACCATCGGTGGCAATGTCGTCTCCGGCACGTCGACGTGAACGGCGACGCAGGTGACTTTCACCCTCGTCTGGCGTGTCGATGATTTTGCCGCGCTTAGGGTCAATAACCGGGGTTGGTAGATCGGGTGCCTGAAAGAGCAAGGATGTCGCCGAAAAGGCAACTGGAGCTTCGACCTTGGCTGCGCCCTCGGTTTGGGTTGCATCGGCAGTGGCCTTGCCGCGTCCGCGACCGCGCGACTTTGCCGGTTTGGCATCTGCCGCGGTGGCTTCAACGTTGGTTACAACAGCATCTACTGGCGCTGCGACCTCTGCGTTTGCTTTTGACTTTGCACGACCGCGTTTAGCAGGTGCTTTGGTATTTTCGGTAACCGAATCTTCGGTAGGTTTCTTATTCACCATTTCTGGTGCACTCCAAGCCGCCCCTGGCTGTGCCACACAACAGCCCTAAGGCTCTAAATCTCAGTGTTGAACACTTTTGTGCCCAACCAAATCTTCAAATCGAGCTGCTGATTCTCACTAGGATGCTTGCCCGATGGGTCTTATAGCAATGCCTACACGTAGCACTCGAAAACTCTCGTCGCATCCGGTGTGGCGGAGCAACTTCTCTAAGTATGGCACTGACCAGCCCAAAAGTCACCTATGACGCGTGGCATACTAAAAAGCGTGAGCGATCTAAAGCAAATAGAAACCGTTGACTCTCCGGGTCGTGGTGTAGCGATTACCCTGATCTGGACAGGCATCCTGGGTTGGATTGCATCGTTCTCACTAGTGCTTGAACGCATTCACGTTGCTGCCGATCCGGACGCTACTCTCTCTTGTGACATCAACCCCTTCATCTCTTGCAAGTCGGTAATGCTTACGGCTCAGTCGCAACTATTCGGTTTTCCGAACCCGATCATTGGGCTTGCCGCGTTCTTTGCGCCGATTCTGGTTGGTTTCGCTGTGTTAGCTGGCGCACGCTTTGCGGCCTGGTTCTGGCGCACCTTCGCAGTTGGTGTGGCAATGGGTTTCGTTTTCGTGGTGTGGCTATTCACCCAAAGCACTTTCGTAATTCACGTTCTATGCCCCTACTGCATGGTGGCATGGGCTGCCATGGTGCCAATGTTCTGGCGCGTCTTTCTTTGGGCTGCCGCCGAGGGCATCTTTGAGGTGCCGGTTCGCACCGTTGGTTTCTTTGTGCGCTGGGCCGACTCGGCTTGGGTTTTCACACTAGTCACCGAGGTGCTTGCAGCCTTGGCCATCATCCTGTCGTTCTGGACTCTCTGGCCGATTCTCTTCAAATAGTTCTTAGCTCGAAAGACTAAGAAACTTATCTACTCGCTTTAGCGACTCTTCTAAGTACTTGGGCAACATGTCGCGGTGTTCGGCAGTCGAGGTTGAAAACAGGTAGTTCAACAAAATCAATCTGCGCTGAAGCAAAAGCGCCGCTTTCTCAAACTCAGAATGTTGCGGCACCGGTCGAACACTCGCGTAGCCGGCAAGCAGAGCGGCGTCTTGCTCTGGTGTGTCTAAGTAGTAGATCGCGGTGAAGATGTCTTGAATCGGCAAACCGAGGCCGCTGTCGTCGAAATCAAAAACGCTGAGCGACTCGTCGTGCCACATCAGGTTCCAACCGTGCATGTCGGCATGAATCGGCCTAACCGAGTCTCGTACGTAGAGGGCCGCTACCGCTTTATCTATTTGCTCAAGAGCTAAACCCACCACCGACTGCGCGGCGTCGCTAAGTTTTGCATTCGGCCCCGTGAGCAGGTTTTTTGTGAGCCACAACACGTCTCTCAGTGGCGGCAGTTCGGCCGTCGCAGATAGCGCAAGCCCCAGCGATGCCTCGTGCATTTTGGCCATTGCTGCGCCTACCTGGTCGAGCTGCTCGAGGGTTGGTTCATCGCCCAGCTCCTCTCCTTCTAGCCAACTGAACAAGACGGAGACAACAGCGCGCCCCAGGGGTTCAAAAGTTTCGCAAGAAACAAAGCTGCCGTCGCGTTTAGCAATCGGGGTTGCAAAGTTTAGATCGGTGGCATTTGCCAAGTGATTGATGAACTCGATCTCGGCATTGGCGTTTGCCAAGTTGCGATCGGAATTCACGTTGATTCGCAGGGCGTACCTCGTGCCATCGGCGCTCTCGACCGCGAAAGTCGAATTGAATTCGTGGTTAATCGACTCAACCGATGCGATGGTGCCTATGTCGTAAGACGCAAGTACCGTCCAAGCGTGCGCGCTGAGAAGTTGTATCTGATTCTCGGAATCAAGCTCCGCGAACGAATTCATGCCCAAGGGCTAGAACCAGAGAGCTAGTTCGCGGCTTGACGACTCCGCAGAATCTGAGCCGTGAACCAGGTTTTGCACAACCTTGGTACCCCACTCGCGGCCGAGGTCGCCACGAATGGTGCCAGGGGCTGCCGAGGTTGGGTTGGTTGATCCGGCTAGCGAACGAAAGCCCTCGATCACGCCGTGACCTTCGAGGCGAATGGCAACCACATCGCCTGAGAGCATGAATTCGACGAGTGGCTCAAAAAACACTTTGCCGTGGTGTTCTGCGTAGTGCTCTTCGAGCAATGCGCGCGACGCTGCCAGCTTCTTGAGCTCGACAACTTCGTAGCCCTTGGCTTCGCAGCGGCGAATTACCTCACCGATTAAGTTGCGCTTTACGGCGTCTGGCTTAATCAAGACCAGGGTCTGCTGTAGTTCACTCATTTGTTTTCCTCTGTGTTGTCTTGATCAATTTTGAAAATCTCTGGGCCAGAACCATTCTGCCCTTCGAAGACACCGTTTGTCTTTTCCCAAGCAATTCTTGCGGCGTCAATGGTGCTTCCGGCTAGCATGCCCCAAATCCACATGCTCAAGAAGATGATCGACAAAATGATGAAGAAGATTCCAGCTGCGTTCAGTGTCGCTATCCATATGCTGAGCGCAAGAAGGGTGAATTCAAGAATCCAAGCGATGGTGTAACCGCCCGGGCGACCGAGAATGCCAGGAAGCACTATCGAAACAACAGCGAGGCTCAGCCCGACTGCCCAAACCGTGGGTGCATCGCCGATCTTTAGACCAAATGCCACCAGCGTGCCAAAAAACACGACAAAAGACTGAAACGCCAAGACCATCGAACCGAGTGTTCGCTTAGTCGACCTGTTCTTCAAGATCTTCATCCTCTCTAAACATTTTGAGTAAGTCTCCGGCCATACTGACCGAGCCAGTTACGACAATGGCTCCGTCGTTCGGCAGCATGTCTTTGGCCAACTCGTAGGCTTCGGCCAGATTTGGTGAAACCGAGATGGCGTCGGCGTCAAAGAATTCGCGCGCGATGTTAGCGAGATCGTTTTCATCGAGCGCTCTTGGTGAACTCGACTTGGTCACAATCAGGTGATCGAAACTTTCGGAGAGCGCAGACAGTAGGCCCGCGGCATCCTTGTCGCCAAGCACGCCAACTACGCCAATGGTCGCAGGTGCGGCGAAGAAGTCTTTGAGAGCGTTAGCCAGCGACTGCGCACCGTGAGGGTTATGAGCCGCGTCGATGACGGTGAGGGGATCACGCGAA
>CANFPR010000128.1 GCA_947448975.1 Micrococcales bacterium
ATAATCGTGCGCTCGCCGTCGAGCAGAACGCGGTGTTCCGCAAACCAGCGGATGGCCTGAACCAGAGTCTTCGATTCGACATCTTGCCCAATCGAAACCAGCTCCTTCTTGGAGTGGCTGTGGTTTACGCGCACCACGTTTTGCTCGATGATCGGGCCCTCGTCGAGGTCGGCTGTTACGAAGTGTGCTGTAGCGCCAATAAGTTTTACACCGCGCGAGTGGGCCTGTGCGTAAGGGTTTGCACCCTTGAATCCCGGCAAGAAAGAGTGGTGAATGTTGACGATTCGACCCTCAAACTCGGCCACGAATTCTGGCGATAGAACCTGCATAAAACGGGCCAGCACAATCAGCTCGATGCCGGCGGCACGAATGTAATCGCGCAACATGTGCTCGAAAGCCGCCTTAGTGCCCGCATCGGTGATGGCGTGAGTTTCAAACGGTAGTGAATAGAAGTTGGCTAGTTCGGCTAGGTCGCCGTGGTTGCCAAAAACTGCTGGAATCTCGATAGGCAGCTGACCCGAGCGTTGGCGAAAGAGGATGTCGTTTAGGCAGTGAGCCGACTTAGAAACCAGCACGAGGGTGCGAACCTTGCGGCCAACTTCGTCGAGGTTGGCGGTCATGGCGTACTTGGCAATAACCGGCGCTAGATGTGCCTCGAACTCGGCCCGTTCGGCGGCCGACTCGATCTGCAGGCGAATGAAGAAACGGCCGGTGTCGTCAGACGAAAACTGCTTCGATTCGGTGATGTTTCCGTTGGCTGCCACGATGGCTCCGGTCACGGCATGCACAATGCCGGGCTGGTCGTCGCAAACCAGCGTTAGAACCCAGTGTTTAGTGGCAGAAGTCATAGGCATAAGTCTATTCGGGGTTAGAATTACATCATCGCAACTGGCGCTAAAGATGGGTTTCCATCGGGGAGCGATAGGCATTTTTGGTCGTGCGCCTGGGCCAACATCCAAGCCGTTAAATGCAACACTCTTAGGAGCCCCGACATGTCTAAACTTCCTTCATCGTTCAACCTTCCGCTGAGCGAAACCGACCCAGAGATTGCGGCCGTACTAGATGCCGAACTCGACCGCCAGCGTCACACCCTCGAGATGATCGCATCTGAGAACTTCGTTAGCCGCGGTGTGCTCGAAGCCCAGGGGTCGGTGCTCACCAACAAATACGCCGAAGGTTACCCAGGCAAGCGCTACTACGGTGGTTGCGAAGCCGTCGATGTTGCCGAAAACCTGGCCCGCGACCGCGCGAAGGCACTTTTCGGTGCAGAGCACGCTAACGTTCAGCCTCACTCCGGTGCCAGCGCTAACGCCGCAGTCTTGATGGCGCTCGCAAGCCCGGGCGACCGCATCCTTGGTTTGGAGCTTGCCCACGGTGGTCACCTCACCCACGGAATGCGCCTGAACTTCTCGGGCAAGATGTACGAAGCTCACGCTTACGGCCTGAACCCAGAAACCTTCTTGATCGACATGGACATTGTGCGCGAGCGTGCACACGAGGTTAAGCCAGCGGTTTTGATCGCCGGATGGTCGGCCTACAGCCGCCACCTAGACTTCGCCGAGTTCCGCAAGATTGCCGACGAGGTGGGTGCCAAGCTCTGGGTCGACATGGCTCACTTTGCTGGTCTGGTTGCTGCCGGTCTTCACCCAAGCCCAGTTCCTTACGCCGATGTGGTTTCGACCACTGTGCACAAGACTCTCGCGGGTCCGCGTTCGGGTTTGATTCTCTGCCGCGAAGAGTACGCCAAGAAGATCGACTCGGCCGTGTTCCCGGGTCAGCAGGGCGGCCCGCTTATGCACGTAATCGCCGCCAAGGCAGTTGCATTCAAGGCAGCCGCTCAGCCAGAGTTCAAAGACCGCCAGCAGCGCACCCTCGACGGTGCTCGCCTAATCGCTGATCGTCTAACCCAGCCAGATGTTGCTGCGAACGGCGTTCAGGTTCTCACCGGCGGCACCGAGGTGCACCTGGTGCTCGTCGACCTTCGCAACGCACCGATCAACGGTCAAGAGACCGAAGACCTGCTGCACGAGGTTGGCATCACCGTAAACCGCAACTCGGTGCCGAACGACCCACGACCACCAATGGTTACCTCTGGTGTTCGCATCGGAACCCCAGCTCTCGCTACCCGTGGCTTTGGCCAGGCCGAGTTCACCGAGGTTGCCGACATCATTGCTCACGTCTTGATGCCGAACCCAGATGTCGCAGCTCTGCAGGCGCGCGTTCGCAAGCTAACCGAGGCGTTCCCGCTCTACAGCGGCCTCGAGAACTGGTAAAAAGTTGACCGCCGTAAAGCTCGATGGGCTCGCCACGGCGAAGGCCATCAAAGCCGAACTAGCCGAGCGCGTTGTTGCCCTAAAGCAGCAGGGTCGCCACGCTGGTTTGGGAACTCTGCTGGTTGGCGACGACCCAGGTTCTCACTCATATGTTTCGGGCAAGCACCGCGACTGCGCCGAGGTGGGCATCGAATCGATTCGCATCGACCTGCCGGCTTCGGCCAGCGCGGCCGATGTGCGCGCCGCCATCCGTGATTTAAACGAAGCCAAAGACGTCACCGGTTACATCGTTCAGTTGCCGTTGCCGTTCGGTATCGACACCAACGAGATGCTCGAACTTATCGACCCAAACAAAGACGCCGATGGGCTTCACCCAACCAACCTTGGCCGTTTGGTGCTCGGGGTTTCGGGTGAGCTCACCTCGCCGCTACCTTGCACGCCGGCCGGAATCGTTGAACTGCTGCGTCGCTACGACGTTCCGCTTCGCGGTGCCGAAGTTGCCGTGATTGGGCGCGGGGTAACCGTTGGTCGCCCTCTAGGCCTGCTACTAACCCGCAAGGGCGTCGATGCCTCGGTCAACCTGTTGCACTCCGCCTCGCTCGACATCGAGGGCACGGTTCGTCGCGCCGACATCGTGGTTGCTGCCGTCGGTGTTGCTCACTTCGTTCAGCCCGAATGGATCAAGCCTGGTGCCGCCGTTCTAGACGTTGGCATCACGCGCGTTCAAGGTGAAGATGGCAAGGCAACGCTGGTTGGCGACGTCGACCCTCGCGTTGCCGAGGTTGCGGGTTACTACTCGCCAAACCCAGGTGGCGTTGGCCCGATGACTCGCGCCATGCTCGTGAAGAACGTTGTTGATTCGGCTTCTCGCTAAATGACTCTCGCACCTGCCCCCGAACTGCTGACCTCAACGCTTCGCGTTCTCGAAATCATCGGTGTGCTCGCGTTCGCCGCCTCGGGGCTTATCGAAGCGGCTCGCAAAAAGTTCGACATTTTCGGTGTCGTGCTGATTGCGTTCATCGCTGCTTTTGGCGGTGGCACGCTGCGCGACATTCTGCTCGACCGTCGCCCGTTCTTTTGGGTTGAAAACCAAGCCATCCTCTGGTTGGTCATTGGCGTTGCCGTTTTGGCGCCGTTCTTCTTTCGCGCCCGCCACATCGAGTTCACCGCGCGAGCCATGGAGTGGCCCGACGCCATCGGCCTTGGTTTGTTTACAACCTCAGGTGCACAGATCGCCTTGGATGCCGGCTGCAGCCCGCTAATCGCAGCGGTAAT
>CANFPR010000129.1 GCA_947448975.1 Micrococcales bacterium
CAGGCGAAAAATGGCTTGATCTCTGTGCCGGGCCCGGCGGTAAATCGGTTGTACTAGCCGCCGAAGCACGTCAAGCTTCGGTTGAGCTCGTCTGCAACGAGCCATCACCGCACCGCGCCAAACTTGTTCGCCAAGCCCTAGGCGATTCGGGTTTCGAAAACCGAGTAACCCAAAACGATGGTCGTGACATTACCGGCAAGTACAGTCGCATTCTCATTGATGCTCCCTGCACCGGTCTTGGCGCGCTGAGACGACGCCCAGAGGCAAGGTGGCGCAAGTCGGCAGCCGATGTGAAGCAGCTCAACCAACTTCAACTCGAACTTGTTAGATCGGCTTGGGATGCTCTCGAGCCAGGCGGCTACCTGTTTTACTCAACCTGCTCACCGCACCCATCCGAGACCACCGGAATTATCGAAAAGAGTCTTCGAGATCTAGGCCCAAGCGCACAGTTGGTTGATGCCACGGCTCTGCTCCAAAGAATTTCGCCAACTCTTCGGCTAACCGAGGGCCGCAAGACTATTCAGCTGTGGCCACACCGCGACGATACCGACGCGATGTTCATGGCGATTATTCGCAAATCGGTATCCTAGGCACATGAGCGTTCGCATTCATCCCAGCATTCTGTCTGCCGACTTCGTGAACTTCGAGAGAGATTTCGCGACCATCGGCAACAGCGACAGCATCCACGTGGATGTCATGGACGGTCACTTTGTGCCGAACATCACCTTTGGGCTCCCCATGGTGCAAAGAATGCAGCAAATTGCGGCTAGACCGCTAGACGTGCACCTGATGATCGAAAATGTCGACACCCTTGCCGAACGCTACGCAGACACGGGGGTTGCATCGGTAACTTTTCACGTGGAGGCTTCAAGCGAACCCGTAGCGCTGGCTCGCCGCATACGTGCAACCGGAGCGAAGGCTGCGATTGCTGTGAAGCCGGGCACCTCACTCGACTCGGTACTTGAGAACCTCAGCGAATACGACATGGTTTTGGTGATGACCGTTGAACCTGGTTTTGGTGGTCAGGCACTCATTGAGTCAACACTCGAGAAGGTCGCCAAGGCTCGCGCGGCCATCGACAACTCTGGGTTAGAGATTTTGCTCGAAGTGGATGGCGGCATCGATTCGTCGAACATAGCCAGAGTTGCAGCCCACGGTGCCGATACTTTCGTGGCTGGCTCGGCGGTATTCAAGGCGCACGATCGCAATGCCGAAATTGAAATCCTAAGAAACTTGGCGCTCCAAAGCGCCTAGAGTTCACATTTCACGGCGCATCGAGCGCTCGGCACAGGTAACCTTAAGTCATGAAATCCTTCGAAACGCTGTACAGCGAACTGCTCGAGAAGAGCAAGAGCCGCCCTGAGGGCTCGCAAACCGTCAAATGGTTAGATGCTGGCGTTCACACAATCGGCAAGAAGATCGTCGAAGAAGCGGCGGAAGTTTGGATGGCTGCCGAGCACGAAGGTAAGGCTCGCACCACCGAGGAAATCTCGCAGCTCATCTACCACCTACAGGTACTGATGGTGGCTCAGGGTATTTCAATCGAAGATTTGCAGAAAGAGTTCTAAATGCTGAGAGTAGCTGTTCCTAACAAGGGCATTTTGTCTGAAACCGCAATCCTGATGCTTAAAGAAGCCGGGTATGCGACTCGCAGAGACCCTAAAGACCTTCACGTTGTCGACGATGTAAACCAGGTTGAGTTCTTCTACCTTCGACCTAGAGATATCGCCACCTATGTCGGCGAAGGCTCGCTCGACGCAGGCTTCACCGGTTTAGATCTGCTCATCGACTCGCGCAGCAAAGCGCTGGCAGTCGAAGACCTCAAGTTTGGCGAATCTACTTTTCGATTCGCTGGCCCGCTAGGAAAATTCAGCAACCTTCAGCAACTCTCGGGGCTTCGTGTGGCTACGGCATATGCCAACTTGGTCTCTGACTTCTTGGCCAAAGAGGGCGTTAACGTAACCATCGTTGAACTCGATGGAGCGGTTGAGTCGGCCGTTCGTCTCGGCGTTGCCGATGCCGTTGCCGACGTTGTTTCTACCGGCAACACACTTCGCCAGGCAGGTCTAGAGATCTTTGGCCCAGTTCTACTGAAGAGCACCGCTCAACTTATCAGCGCACCCGGAAAGCTGGGGGCTGCCGAAGGGCTGCTGCGACGCCTTCGCGGTGTGATCGTTGCACGCGAGTACGTAATTTTCGATTACGACTGCCCTGCAGAGCTCGTTGAGAAGGCCAGCGCGATAACGCCCGGAATCGAGTCTCCAACGGTTTCACCATTGCGCGACCCAGAGTGGGTAGCAGTGCGTGCGCTGGTCAAGTCAGAAGACATCAATTCGAAAATGGATGAACTCTACGAGTTGGGTGCTCGCGCCATCTTGGTTAGCGCCATCCACGCTGCACGAATCTAAACGATGGCTCTTTCTGTTCGCGTAATTCCGTGCCTTGACGTAGCCGACGGGCGAGTGGTCAAGGGTGTCAATTTCGAGAATTTGCGCGATGCAGGCGACCCAATCGAACTTTCGGCCTATTACTATTCGACCGGTGCCGACGAGCTTACGTTTCTCGATGTCAACGCGACTCACGAAAATCGTTCAACCATGTACGACCTGGTTCAACACACTGCCGAGCAGCTTTTTATACCCCTGACGGTTGGTGGTGGTATTCGCACCGTCGATGACGTCGCACGGCTACTTCAATCGGGTGCCGACAAGGTTTCGATTGCTTCGGCGGCAATCGCGAATCCCGGTTTAATCACCGAGATCGCCGATCGATTCGGCTCACAGGTTCTAGTTCTTTCACTCGATGCGAAACGGGGACCCTCAAAATCGGGTTTCATTGCGACAACCCACGGTGGCCGCAAAGATACCGAACTAGACGCAATCGAGTGGATTCGCCGAGCCATAGATCTTGGCGTTGGAGAGCTCCTATTGAACTCAATCGACGCCGATGGAACAAAGCAAGGCTTCGACGTTGAAATGCTGCAAGCCGCTCGAGTCGCTTCGAGCGTTCCGCTGATTGCCTCGGGCGGAGCGGGAAGTGCCGCAGATTTTGTAGACGCTGCGCGAGCGGGTGCAGATGCCATCCTGGCCGCCTCGATCTTTCACAACCGCTCGGTCACCATCGCAGAGGTTAAAATCGAGTTGCAGAAGGCAGGTTTCGAAACACGATGAGTCCGATAGATCCGAGCGTTATCAACGACCTTTCTTTCAATGACCAGGGTCTTATTCCAGCAATTGTGCAGAGCGAGTCTGGCAGAGTTTTGATGCTGGCTTGGATGAACGCCGAATCGATCAGGCAGACTCTCGAGCTCGAGCAAACAGTTTTCTTCTCACGTTCGCGAAACGAGATCTGGCACAAAGGCGCAACCTCTGGAAACACCCAGCAGGTTTTGAAGATTGAGTTAGATTGCGACGGTGATGCGCTTCTGATTCAGGTTCGTGAGTCGGGCGTTGCCTGCCACACCGGCACCGAATCTTGCTTTGACGTTGAAACGCTATTCATTTCAGAGGACGA
>CANFPR010000130.1 GCA_947448975.1 Micrococcales bacterium
CCTGCCACGTGGGTGCCGTGCCACGATGAGTCGTATTTCGAGCTCCAGTCGCCGTTGTCGGTGGCATCGGAATCCCAACCATCGCCGTCGTGCGAAGAATTCTTGTCAGAGACAAAGTCGTACCCGGGCAAAACGTTGTCGGCCAAATCTGGGTGGGCAGTGATTCCGCTATCGAGCACCGCGACAACTACGTCTCTAGATCCTTTGGTGATCTGCCAAGCCCGGTCGGCGTGCACGGAGTACTGCGAGTAAAGATTCCATTGGGTTGTGTAAAGTGAGTCCAAGATTTTTTCTGTTGATGCGGTTGCCACCGAGTTATGCGCCACCAGTTGCACCGAGTATGGCACTCTGGCGGTGAGCCCGTCGATGACGCAGCTGTTAGAGCTTGTAACGCAGCTATAGGACTTTCCAGACCCGGAGGTTGCGGTGGCCGTGTAGGTCACGGTGGCTCCACCGCGCTGAGCAAGATTTTGAGACGACCACGACACAGAGTCGCCGGCGAAAATCACGTTGGGTGTAACCAACTCCGGGGTTGTGGGTGCTACGGCGGCTACAAACGCCTTAGCAACCGAGGCCGCCCCGTAAACCTTGGTGGTTTTTAGTTGAGTGATGGCCTTAACTCGATACGAAGCATTGACACCTATTTGCAACCCAGAGGCGAGATAAACACTGGTTGCAGATTTTGCAGTGTTCGATATTGCGACGGTCCAGTTAGACGCATTTGAGAGTTTGCTTTCAACTCGATAGCCAATGATTTTCGCGCCGTAGACGAACTTGGGCGCGGTCCACAGGAGTCTGATTCTCGGGTTGCGTGGCTCGCTAGATGTGACAGCGTTTAGAACGCGCAAGCTCAGCGGAGCCGACGCAGCCTTCTGCGCTGACTGTGGTTGAAAATTCGTTGCGAATGTGGCGGAGCGAGCGACGGGTGCGACTTCGCTAGCGCGCGCATTGGCCTCATCGAACGCGTAAGCGGTGTCAAGCTCAACCGAAACCAAGCGCTTGTCTCGTTTGAGTCGAAGCTGTACCTGGCTCGCTTGCTCCTGGGTTAGTTTCTCTTCAAACGCGAGCGCCACCAGCCCGTCGCCTAAGTCGCGCGGTTTGGCCAGACTGACTCCGGCGAAATTCTCGCCTGTGGCAGAACCGTCGGGAGCAATCGGGCTTACCCCGCTGGCATAGCGAACGATAAGGCCTACAGCCGAAGACTTTGAAGAAGTGACGCTACTCGCGTTGGCACTCGCATTTGACCCGAGAGCGACGAGCAGACTTGCGATGGTCGCAACCACAGCGATCAGGGGCTTCAGAACTTTAGGCACAGTTCGAAGATACTGTGAGGAGCCGCCCCGAGTTCGAATCAATCTATGTCTCACAAAAAACTCACAGAAGCGGTGAGCGTCAAGCTGGCTTAGAGCGACTTTTGCATCAGCACGGTGCCGAGCCAGCGACCGAACTTAAAACCGACTTTGCCAAGGTGGCCCTGGTGCTTGAAACCGAAAGCCTCGTGAAGCGCAACCGAGGCCTCTGCACCCTTATCGCTGATGACGGCGACGATTTCTTTGACGCCGGCTGCCTTTGATTCGCGCATCAGGGTTTCTAGAAGACGCGAGCCAATGCGCTTACCGATAGCCGCCGGCTTTAGGTAAATGCTGTCTTCAACGGTTCGGCGATAGGCGGCCTTTTGGCGCCAAGGGGCCACGTAGGCGAAACCAAGAATTTGTCCAGCGGGGCTCACAGCAACAATGAAGGGCAGCTTCATGCCGGCGAGGTGTTCGAACTTGCTCTTCCATTCGTCGAGCGAAAGCGGTTCGAGGTCGAAGGTCACCACCGAGTTGCGCACGTAGTAGTTGTAGATGTCTGCAACATGAATCAGATCATCGGCTGTTGCAGGGCGAATCGAATATTCGCCCACTGTAGGGGTTTCGCCGGTTGCTTTAAGTCGGCGCACCAAACGCCAGCGTGACTCTGAATCTAGGGGCATTTCAATCTCCAAATCGCCAAACGAGCGCAAAAGCGCTGGCTAACAAGACCAATCTATCGGTTGCAGACCCGCTGCTGTGAGCAACTCGTTGCATCTCGAGAACGGCCGCGAACCGAAGAATCCTCGATGCGCCGAGAGTGGGCTCGGATGCGCCGAAGCGATGACCCGCGCATCCCCGAGTTTTGACACCAGGGTTTGCGCTTGGTTGCCCCACAGCACCGCAACGAGCGAATGACCGTGCAACTTCACGAGTGCTGAGATTGCGGCATCTGTGAAGGCGTCCCAGCCGACGGTCAGATGCGCGGCGGTGTTGCCAACCGAGGTGGTTAGGTGGCGATTGAGAAGCATTACGCCTTGTGACTGCCAAAGCGAGAGGTCGCCTTTAGTAGAAGCGCCAGGAAGGTCGCCGGTCAACTCTTTAAGAATGTTCTGCAAGCTTCTCGGCAGCGGTTGCACACCCTGGTTTACGGCAAACGCCAACCCAACTGCGTGGCCGAGAGTTGGATACGGGTCTTGTCCGACCAGTAAAACTCGAACATCACGGGGATCGGTTTCGAACGCCCGCATCACCAGAGAAATTTGTGGAGCGATGTCCTCACCGGTTTCAACCTGAGTCAAGATTCGCTGCTCAATCGAGGCAAGCAGCGACTCCTGGCCGGCTAAAAGCGCCTGCCAACCCGCATGCATCGATTCGAAGAACATGACTTATAGGCTACGGCCCGAAGTGTTAGTCTGACCGAGTATTCAAGCAAAGGAGCATGATGTTTGCACGCGAGTTGGCTCAAGAAGCCGAAGGCTATTTAGCGGTCGTTCAAGAAGTTCGCCGCGACCTTCACCAGATTCCTGAATTCGGTCTACACCTCCCCCAAACCCGCGAGCGCGTGCTTGCCTCGATTCACGGTCTTGGAGACATTCACCTGAGCGACAAGCTCTCGAGCATTGTGCTTCACATCAAGGGCGCGCAGGAGGGGCCAACCGTGTTGCTAAGAGCCGACATGGATGCCCTCGCGGTTCAAGAAAATACCGGGCTCGACTTTGCCTCAACCAACGGATACATGCACGCCTGCGGTCACGACCTGCACATGGCCATCGGCATTGGCGCAGCGCACTTGGTGGCAACCCACAAAGACCGCCTCAAGGGTGACGTATTAATCTGGTTCCAGCCGGGCGAAGAAGGCCACGGCGGTGCCGACGTAATGCTCGAAGAAAACATGCACATGATCACCGGCAAGAAGCCAATTGCCGCTTACGGAATTCACGTGACTTCGTCTTGGCAGCCCCCGAAGACCTTCGGCGGCAAGACCGGCGCTCTCATGGCCTCGGCCAGCGACCTGATTGTGACCTTTAATGGTCGCGGAGGTCACGGATCTAGCCCTTGGATGGCGAAAGACCCAATCTCGGCCATGAACGATGCCATTTCAGGCCTGCAAACCTTTATCAATAAGCAGTTCAACGTCTTCGACCCGATCGTGATCAACGTTGGCTGGTTGAAAGCCGGCGACGACCA
>CANFPR010000131.1 GCA_947448975.1 Micrococcales bacterium
AGGAGGTTGTCGATCTCCGACTGAAGGC
The DNA here is from genome assembly GCA_947448975.1 of Micrococcales bacterium. Taxonomy (GTDB): domain Bacteria; phylum Actinomycetota; class Actinomycetes; order Actinomycetales; family Microbacteriaceae; genus Rhodoluna. The sequence goes on from CANFPR010000131.1 coordinate 29, forward strand.
CGCTGATTGCCTCGGGGAGCTCAAGTGCCGCAATGTGGTTGCCCTGGCCGCGGTCGGCAATTGCATCGAGGATGTTCTCGTCGTAACCCGAACCGATACCGATGGTGCTGGTGGTAACGAAATACTCGATGGCCTGGGCAGCGAGCTGACCGAGATCTGCTGGGTCGGCGTTGCCGGAGTTGGCGTGACCATCGCTGAGAAGAATGAGGTTTGCCTCAACTCCGCGCGGCGCCTTCTTTGCCTCTTCAACCGCTGCGATGTAACCAGCTTCGATGTTGGTTGAGCCGCCCGGCATGATGTTGGCGATTACTTTGCGAAGTGCATCTTTGTCGTGAGCCTGCACCTTGCGAAGCGGAACCTCAACATAGGTGTCGTCGTCAAACGAAACAACCGAAAGGTAGTCTTCGGGGTTGAGACGCGGGATTGTGTCGAGGATGGTTGCCTTGACCATGTCGAGGCGGTCGCCGGCCATCGAACCCGAACGGTCGACAACGAATACGAGCGCCTTGCGCTTTGGTGGTGTTGCGTTCTCGATTACCGGTGCTTGTGGCGCGGTGATCTCGAACATGATGCCGAGCGAGGTGAGCTCGCCCTTTTTGCACTTGTCGTGCTCGATCTTGAGTTCGATCATGGTTATCAGTTCCTATCTGTGAGGATTGCTCACACTAGCACAAATGATTATTTCGCTCAAACTATTCCCGTCAAATCGCGAATAATTCTGAATAATCAATTCGTAAGATAGATTATGAACATGACCACCGACATTTATTCAGACAAGGCCATCGACTTGGTGATTTTCACCATCGTCGACGAGGCAACCATCCGCTCAAAGGTGTGGGATGACGATCTGATCTCACCCGCCGACGTTGCCACCGCAGCTGCCTCGGGGCTCTCCCTTTTCGTGGTCACGTTGCCGGCCGACTCGGCCATCTACCCGCAAGACGCCGGCAAACGCGTGCTGCCCGGGGGCTACCTTGGCAAGACCGAATCGCTAGAGCAGGCCAGCCACCGCATCGCATCCGAGCGTTTAGGGCTCACGCTTAAGAGCAAGATTCGCCAGCTCGGCATCTTCGACGATCCCAAGCGCGACCCAAACGACCGGGTGCTGTCTTTCGCCTACTGGGGCATGGTGAACTTCGAAGACATTCGCAAATACCTTGGCGGGCGCGAGCGCGTTGGGCTCGAACTGGTCAACTCGCAATCATTCATGGATGTCTTCGATCGCGACCTAGGCGCACTCGAAAGGTTCGACGGGGTCTCGCGATTCGGCCACCGCCGCATGCCCGACGCCAAGCGACGAGTTGGCCACGATAAAACCCTCACCTCGGCCATGCCGAACGGGCGCATTCTTGGGTTAGACCACGACGACATGGTTTTTTACGCGTGGAGGCAGTTGCGCCACGCATTCGACGGCAAGCTCGACCCCTTTAGATACTTGGGCATCAACCCTCTCGGCGACGAATTCAGGTTGAGTGACCTCCAAGAGTTCACCGAAGTTTGCCGCGGTGAGCGGGTGCAAAGGGATGCTTTCAGGCGCCAGATGATGTCGGAATTCTCATTTCTCAACTCAACCGGCCGCACCGACTCGAGCCGCCCCGGTAAACCTGCCAATCTCTATGAACTGAGTGCGCCGCCGCCTTCGGGCGAGTAGGACACTCGCGTTGCAAGTAAATGTCTGAGGCACTTGCTAGTTTCGGTGGAAACTAACTCGCCTTCAATCGATCGGGGTATCGAATGCAAATTACAAAGAATCGCGTCACAGGCAACGACGCTGTCGATCACTTGGTCAACCGCCTGAAGAGAACCGACCGAACCACTCCGATCTGTGTTCTAACCGCACCTCCGGCAGGAAAACTTGACGACTTTGACCTGAGCGCATTCGATGAAGTCGCAGAGCACTGCGAGTTGCATCTAATCGATAACCCAGAACTGACCAGGAGAATGGCCGACAAACTGCAGCCGGCTGGTGCGGTTTACGGGGGCGCATGCCGCGTCTATCCCATGGGTTTCAACCTAAAGTCTGACCCATACGAGATTCCGATTCGCTACATCACAAATCCATCTGGAATCTCAGAACTAATCGCAGATGTTTGGGCAAACGCCGAGCTTTCTGGCTATAAAGCCGAAAAACTCGCAAAGTCACGGCCGGCGGTCGGCACGATAACGACCTTCTTTGAGGCCAGGGCCATGGTCAAACTTGACAGCGGCGGCCTCGCTACCATTCGACAAGAACTGTCATTCCCCGGGGTGCCACTCGAATGGGTGTTCAAAGTTGGCGATAAGGTCACCGGAAGCCTTGACTTAGAAGACAACGTTCTGATTCCCACGGGGTCACAACAAACCATCGATGACGTGGTAGCCGCTGTTGGTCTGGGTAACGTAACCCTTGGCTTGGTTACTGAGGTAGAACGCCAGACTGGAAAGCTCAAACTCTTGCCAAACCTGGAAATACAGATTACTCGGCCCGAGATCAGCCACAATGAGCGAGACCTCGTTGAAGACTTGCTGGGCGTGGGTGAAGTGGTGTTGGTTCGCTTGTATCGTCACGCCGAAGGCAAAATCAGAGTGCGCATGGATGACATCGACGACGACGAGGTGTTGTATCCGGCCCTCGCTCTCACTCCTAACGGTGAGCCTTGGCTTCGTGAAGACCGTGACATTCCGATTGCTAACCCTGAACAAGAGCAACCTGTATTTGTCGAAACCGAGTTCGAGCCGGTGGAGGCTCCCGAAGAACCAGCCCCAGTCACGGCCTCTCAGCCAATCCAAACACCGTCGCCATCTGACAACAACGCTCGTGCCATGGCCGAATTCACCGCAAAGCAGTACCGACTCAAACTCGATGAAGCCAACAGCAAACTGCTTGAGGTGACAAACGGCATGAACGAAGCGAACCGAAAGTGGCTCGAAGCGGCACGAGAACTGGAGTTAATGCGCCGAGCTCAACGCACAGAGAAACGTAAAGTCACTAAAGAGAAGCGGGCCAACGAACGCGCACGTTCAACTACTTGGTCGAGGCGAAATCGTTTCGATAACGAAGTCGACTGGTTCAACGAAGAGCTTCGACGAGCCTGGATTGGAAGATACTCGCCGTCGGAGCGGCGCGATTTGTACATTCTTGATACTGCCGCATTCACCTACGGCGCACGCTTCTTCGAAAGCCTAGATGTCGCTGTGCCAGACGAAGATGGCATACGCAAGGCCGTTCGAGCAATCCTCGACATCGTTTCTCTTCGCGAGAACGACGCCCGACTGCATTCAGTGCATCCGCTGCGCGAGGCCGAAAAGGCCAGCCCTGACGGGGTCACAAGACCAGATGGTGCGGAGCTTCTACGCGCATACATCGAAGAATCTACATCTCAGGCCCGAAGGCTTCACTTCTGGAAGATTACAAGCAAGACTTTCGAACTAAGCCGAGTCGTGCTTCACGACGACTACAAGCCCTAG
>CANFPR010000132.1 GCA_947448975.1 Micrococcales bacterium
CTAATCATCGAACTGCCACTCCATAACAATCGAAGCCCCGTGACCGGGTTTGGAGTCGATAAACACTTTGCCGCCCACCGACTCAACTCGATCAATGATCGACATTCTCAAGCCGAGACGATTCTTTGGAATACGGCTTGGCCAAAAACCGACACCGTCGTCTTTGACCACAATCTTGATTTCTCGAGCCGAGGCCTTGAGCCGCAGCAAGCGCGATGAGCCTCGCCCGGCGTGCTGCATGGAGTTGGCAATGGCTTGCGCCGTTGCATCGGTGAGTGCGGCAACGACCTCGGAGGTCAGCTGGCGACCGCTCGCGCCGCTGCTGTGCGTTTCGATTCTCGCGTCTTGTCGTGTGGCGGCGAGTGCCAGTGCTTGAAAGAACGCCGAAACCGAGATGGTCTCAAGCACCGGTTCTTCGTTGGCCGCCGCGCGAAGCTTTGCAATAGCGGTCTCGGCCGACTCCACAGCGGCGTGAGCTTGCTCTTCGGTAGACGCGTTAGCCGCAACCAAGAGGGTGGTTAGCACGGAGTCGTGAACCAACGCATCGATGCGCGAGCGTTCACGTTCGCGGGCATCGGTTTGAGCGCGATCCACCGCCGCCACCGTAGCCAACTCAGAGGCCAGATCGACCCGGTTGGCGGCAGCGCGGAGTACCTGTGTGATTGCGATGATGGTTGAAGGAAACAGCAACACATAGCTGGCGTCTTGCAGCAGGGCTTCCCAGGCGGCGTAACCGCCTGAGTGCTGAGCGCGAACCCAAACCCATAGAAAAGGCATTGCACCAACGTAAACCCAGGCCCACCAGCGTTCGATAAACCAGCCCATGGCCATCGACGCGATTCCGGTAGCCCACCACAGCCAGGGTCGCGACTCTTCGGGCACGCCGATGCCCGGCTGCACCTGCAGGGGCCAGAGCAAAAGCAGAACCAAAACCAAAAGTGCATGAATCAAATACCCGAAGGTGGCCGCGCGCCAAAACCAGAAGTTCCAAACATTAAAAAGCTGAACGGCCAAAATCAAACCGACGGCAGTCCACATAGCTACCGGATTCAGGTAAGAAGCTTGAGGAAGCGCATTGGCGGCCATTTCGAGCCCCGACACCATCGCCACAACGCTAAAGGCTTTGCCAATCAGTAGGTCGACTCGGCTAATCGCCAGCGATCTGCGCTGAGCATTTGAGTTTGGCATTGGTCTAGATCGAGCTTTCGTCGATCAGCCCATCTTCGATGGCACGCAGCAGCAGTTCGGTCTTGCTCGAAACCGGTCTACCGATGTCGGCATACTTGCTGCGCACCCGGTCGATGTGCTCCTTGGCGGTGTTCATCTTGATGTTCAGGGTGAACGCAACCTGCTTGAGCGCAAGGCCCGATGCGTAAAGGGTTAGCACTTCACGTTCGCGTGGTGAAAGTTTCGCTTCTTTAAACTCGAGGTCTGAGTCGATCGCAGCCGTGGTCTGAGTGTTGTTCACATAAACGCCGCCGGCAACCAAGCGAATGGCATCGGCAAGTTCGTTCATGCTGTGCGACTTGGGCACGATTGCCGCCGCGCCTGCCTTGATGGCAATGCGCACGAGGTTGCGCTTGTCGGCGATGCTAAAGATGAGCACCTGGCATCCGAGTTCACGAACTCGACGAACGTTGTCTTCGACCAGCGAACCATCGGTGAGCGAAAGATCTAGCACCACGACCTCTGGGCGGGCATCGCCGAGGGCGTTGATCAGTCCTTCAACCGAAGCCTCGGAGGCCAAAAGATCGAAGTTGTAACCCTCGCACGACACCTTAAAGCCGAGGCGAATCGCGTCGTGGTCGTCGACGATTGCGACACTCACGCGTTCAGTGTTTATGCTCACCGAATCCCCCGTTTTAGTGGTTACTTACTTGCGAACAAGGCTAGCAACCGCTTCGACGTGGTGCGTGTGCGGAAACAGGTCGAACGCCCGAAGTGATGCCAATTCGTAACCACCAGCGAGTAGCAGCTTGAGGTCGCGAGCCAGCGCAACCGGGTCGCAGGCTACGTAAACGATGTGCTTTGGTGCAAGGTCGATGAGCTGACCAACCACCTTGGCGCCAGCACCCGAGCGAGGCGGGTCGAGAACGATGGTTGCCGACGATGCCGGTGAGCCAGCCTTCTTGAAACTTGAGACCCGCTCATCTAGAAAACGCTCGGTAGGCGCGCAGATTGCTTTGACGTTTCTGAGGTCGGCCAGGTTTAGAACCGCGTCGTCGGTGGCCTGCTTGAACGCCTCGACCGAAGTGATCTTGACGTCATCGCCGAAGCGTGCGGCGATGGCACCCGAGAACAGCCCGACTCCGCCGTAGAGGTCGAAATTGTCGGCAGCCTTATCGAAGCCAACCTTGGCGATTGCACCCGTCACGGCTGCGGCAAGGAGGTCTGGAGCCTTGCGGTGAACCTGCCAAAAACCGCCGCCTGAAATTCTGAAGGTGCGGCCGGCTGCGCGCTCGATCAAGCGCTCGTCGCCCTTGATTTTCTTGTCAACCGAATACTGCAGTTGCCCGGTGTTTGATGCGGCGATTTCGATCTTCGAAACACCCGAGTAGTTCTTTAGGTGAAGACCAAGCTCACGGATGTCTTCGACCGCTAGCGGCAGATCGCGAGTCTCAACCACGAGGTGCGAACGCTCACGATACGGGCCAACGTTGCCAAACTCGTCTACGTGCAACTGCACACGGGTGCGGTAACCCAAGCCGCCTGCGACGTCGTCTCCGGGAGCAAGTTCAACCTCTGGCCGCAAGTCGATGCCGGCCATGCGGCTGAGGGCTTCTTGCAGAACGTCGGCTTTGAGTTCACGCTGATAGTCGAGGTCGATGTGGCCGAACTCGGCACCACCGGCGCCACCCTCTCGGGCCGCCTTCCAGAAGTGCTTTACCCGATGCGGGCTGGCAACCAAAACTTCGCTGGTCTCGGCTCGAGCGAACGACCCGCCTTTGTCTTCGAACACTCGGGCCTTCACGGTTTCACCGGGGAGCGTGTGCGAAACAAACAGCACCCTGCCCTCGTGGCGTGCCACAAAGATGCCGCCGTGAGCGACTTTTTCGATTTCGAGGGTAAGTTCTTGGCCTAGCCAGTTAACGGGTTTGTTCACCTATCAAGTGTGCCAGACTCATCTCGTGACCCGCCTAGTTTTAGCATCAACATCTCCAGCTCGCCTAAAAGTGCTGCGCGACGCCGGCATTGAGCCAATCACCATTGCACCGCTCGTTGACGAGGATGCCGTTGAAGAACGTGCCCGTCAAATGGGGCTAATCACCAATACCCAGCAGGTGGTTGCAGTGCTCGCCAAGGCCAAGGCCGAAGCGGTCGCAGCCATGCCAGAGGCAGCCGGTGCACTAATTCTCGGATGCGACTCCCAGCTCGATCTCGATGGCGAATCTCTCGGCAAGCCTCACGAAGCCTCGGTGGCAATCGACCGTTGGAAGCGACTTCGCGGCAACAGCGGGGTTCTCTACTCGGGTC
>CANFPR010000133.1 GCA_947448975.1 Micrococcales bacterium
CCGGCGCGTTTATCGAAGACGCTCCGGTAGTTTCGCCCGAATTGCTAAAAGAAATTCCCACGGTTGCTGCAACCATTGGCAGCCCCGCTCTGGTAAAAAATGACACTGAGCGATTCACCTACTTTGTTTCGGGCGGTGTGGCCAGGCAAACCGTTGGTCAGGTTGATCGTGAAGCTCTTGCCGACTACGCGCAACAGCCAACGACAATCACTCTAAGCAAACCCGCCTTTGCTCAGCTAAAACTGGGATCACCCGTGCTTTCACCAGGTTCGATCGTGAAGTCGCGCACCACTAAGCAGCTTTACCTAATCAACGGTTGGAGTCGTGCACTAAAAATTGCAGACCCGGCAACCGCGGATTCGCTCGCATTTGGTGCAACACGTTTGATCAATGATTCATCGCTCATCGGCTACGTCACCAAATATTCGTTCAGCGGGCTCAAGTTTGTTTGCGACGGTGAAACCTTCATTCCTGTCAACGGGCTTGCGCTGCGCCTAGACGATGAAGCCATCGCCGCGTATCCGGGTAAAGCAACCGCGCTTTCGGCCACCGTTTGTAGAAACATCGTGATGGCGGCCTCGCCAGCGGGCTTGTTCTTCAAAGACTCCAACTTTGCCAAGTACTACCTGGTTCAAGATGGCAAGAAGCGCATAATCGCGACGCCGGCCGCCTACCGCAAGCTGGCCACGGGCAAGACCAAGGCATTCGTTGCCGACACTAACCTCTTGGCGCGTATTCCTACCGGGCTGCCAGCACCGGCCAGTCTCGGCACCGATTCGGGCGCAGGTGCGGGCACCAACTCGGGTGGCACAGGAGGAACCGGCGGTTCGCAGAAAACCGTGACCTACACCGTGGCAACGGGTGACACTCTAAGCAAGATTGCCGCCAAGTTCTCTACGACTGTGGCCAAGATCATGACCGCCAACAAGATCACTAACCCAAACAGCATCACGGTTGGCCTCAAGTTGACCATCGTGATTCCCTAGCCAGAACCTAGACTTGAGGCATGTCTAAACAAGTAGTTATCCTCGCCGCTGGCATGGGCACTCGCTTGGCTCGGCCACTGCCGAAGCCGCTCACCGAGTTGCGCGACGGCCGCTCAATCATGAAGCAGCAAATGGATAACCTGGCTCACGCATTTGGTGACAAGCACCGCGTGATGATCGTGGTGGGGTTCAAGCTTGAAGCCATAATCGAGCGTTTTCCTGAAGCCACCTTTGTTTACAACGAGTTTTACGACCAGACCAACACTTCAAAGAGCCTGCTAAAGGCGCTGCGCGCATCGGGCGACGGGGGAGTGCTGTGGCTCAACGGCGATGTGGTTTTCGACCCCGAGGTTCTCAACAGAGTTAAGCCCTTGGTAGAAAATGATGAGTCGTTCGTGGTTGTCAACCAATCGAAGGTCAGCGACGAAGAGGTTAAATACACCTTGGATGCCGACGGGTTTATTGCCGAGCTTTCGAAGCAAGTGGTTGGCGGCTTGGGCGAAGCGGTGGGCATCAACTTCATTGGTCACAACGACAAAAACGCTCTAATCGCGCGCCTCGCCGAAGTCGATGACCAGGACTACTTCGAGCGCGGAATCGAACTCGCCATAACACACGACGCTCTAAAGATGCGCGCCGTAGACATCAGTGATCTTTATGCGGTTGAGATTGATTTCGACGAAGACCTCGCCCGAGCAAACGAACTCTTTTAGGTGAACGACCGAGCGGCTCGAGCAGATCGTTCGGTTCGCGAACCTTTATTACAAACAGCGTGAGCAGCACCCATCCCAGCTCACTAAGTAGTCGGCTTTCGGTGAAGTTCTGAACCACCAAGCCAATGAACACCAGAATCGGCCAGAGGTATAGGGCGCTTGTGTGGCGCACCGCCAGTTGCCAGAGGCGCACAAACGTGATGACCACCAAAATCACGAAGAAGATCAGCGCGAGAATGCCGCCCTGCAGCCACATGTCTAGAAAAGCGTTGTGGGCTTGGTAGTAGGCAACTTTGTTGATCACAACGAGGCCTTCGTAGGGCTTGATGCCGGGCATCCAGTAGCTCAACCAGCCGTAACCCTCGAGTGGGCGGTCGAAAATCAAAGCTAAAACTTTCTTCCAAATCATGGTGCGGCCGGTCATGTCTGGCGACTTACCAATCAGGGTGAAGATCTCTGCGCGATAGGTGAGCAGAATCACTCCCACGGCTCCCGCCGCGGTCCAGGCCACTCGGTAATAGCGGTGGCGCGTTTCGTAGGGTTTGCCCTCGGCGGCAATCGAAACTATCGCAGAAACCACCACGGCAATCAAAGCAAAACTGATTCCGGCTGATTTGCTAAGTGCCATGCACAAACCTGCGATCACGAGGCTAGAAACGCTAATCCAGCGGCTGGTTCCGATGATGGCAAACTCAACCGCAAACACGATCAAACCGATCATCGCCAGGTATGCCAGCAGGTTTGCGTTGCCCACGATTCCCTGAATGCGATCGCCGTTAAAGAGGTTGCCCTGGCTCCAGTAGTAAGCCTTGGCAGGTACCACCGTGCCGGTGAAGTTCTTGAAAATGGGCAGCACGCGAATATGCAGCAGCGCAACGACCAACTCAAACAAGAGTGAGCTCGCTAGAACGAATCGAATCACATTGGCGAAAACGCGCAGCAGGTGACGCCAGTCAAAGTCGTGTGCCAGCCAAAGCCCGAAGGTTGCGGTGACCATGCTCACGAGTACCGCGCCGAAACTGATCAGGCTGTAATCAGACAGCAGTGAACTTAGAAGCAGAGCCCCGTAAAGAGCCGTGAGCGGCCAGGGGATGCGCCGGATGGCCGGCATCGGCTTTGAACGAACCAGCATGAAAACCGTGGCCAAAAACATTACGCCCGACCAAATTCCTAGGCCAACCCATCCGAAGGAGTAGCGCAAGGTGTCACCGCAGGCAACGCCAAAAATACCCAAGTAGGCAAGCCAAGTCTTGGTGCGGTAACTGGCTGATTTCGTGTTGTAAACAACGCGAATCGGCCGAGTGATCGGATCCATCTTTCCCCTCTGATACTTGGCTAGTTTATGGCGATTTGCTGACAATAAGCCACCCGCCGAAAACGCACGGAGCCCTTGCAACTAGGCTGGTTGGCGAGGTGACCAGATTGCTCGTCAAGCTGTCAAATGAGGTGCGTGACTACGCGTGGGGTTCGCGCACGCTCATGGCCGATCGCTTGGCTGTTTCGCCAACTGGCGGGCCTATGGCCGAAATCTGGTTTGGCACTCACCCTCGATCTGAGGCCTGGGCCGAGCCGCAACGGCTGGCTCTGAGCACGATTCTTGGCCGGCAGCTGCCCTTCATGATGAAGTTTTTGGCTGCCGATTTTCCACTCTCGATTCAACTGCACCCCAACGAGCAGCAGGCGGTTGCAGGCTTTGAGGCCGAGAACGCCATGAAGATCGAGCTCGACGATGAGGTTAGAAACTTCAGGGATCACCACGC
>CANFPR010000134.1 GCA_947448975.1 Micrococcales bacterium
ATCTCTGGAGTGCGGGTTGGGTAGCGGTTATCCATTTCGCGGCCAACCATGCCCTTGATGATGCGCTCCTGGTCAACCTGACCGGCCTTCATGTCGAGGGTCTCAATGGTCTTACCGTCACGGATGATCGTGGTCTTGTCGGCGATCTCGGCAATCTCGTTTAGCTTGTGCGAAATGATGATGCACGAAATGCCCTGGCTGCGAAGTTGGCGCAGCAGGTCGAGCAGGTGCTCGGAGTCTTCGTCGTTGAGGGCTGCGGTCGGTTCATCCAAGATGAGCAGCTTCACCTTTTTGCTGAGCGCCTTGGCAATCTCAACCAGCTGCTGCTTGCCAACACCGATCTCGAGAATCTTGGTGTCTGGCTTCTCACGAAGGCCAACCTTGGCCATGAGAATCTGAGCCTCTTGGCCGGTGCGGTTCCAGTCGATTAGGCCGCGCTTGGTGATTTCGTTGTTTAGAAAGATGTTTTCGGCAATCGAAAGGTGAGGGCTCAGGGCCAGCTCTTGGTGAATGATTACGATGCCTTTTGCCTCAGAGTCGCGAATGGTCTTGAAGTTTTGAACTTCGCCTTCGTAGACGATGTCGCCTTCGTAGGTGCCGTGTGGGTACACACCGGAGAGGACCTTCATGAGGGTGGACTTGCCAGCACCGTTCTCGCCGCAGATGGCGTGAATCTCGCCGCGCTTCACTTCGAGAGATACGTCGTCTAGGGCTCTAACACCAGGAAAAACCTTGGTGATGTTTCGCATCTCAAGAATGTTGTTCATAACGGCTCTGTCATTTCGTGTTGCTGGTGGTTGGTGCTGAGGTGTTGCTGGTGGCTCCTTGCGGATGCCGGTCAGTGCGTCTTTGCAGTACTTCTATTGTGTGGGGTCGGTGGGGGCAGCTGAGCCACCCCCACCGAACACACTTGTGGCGGTTATTACTTCAGATCTGCTTCTTTGATGTAACCCGAGTCAATCAGTACCGTCTTGTAGTTGTCGAGGGTAACGATGTAAGGGGTCAGTAGCATCGCAGGAACAACCTTGACACCGTTGTCGTAAGTGGTGGTGTCGTTGGTCTCTGGAGTCTTACCGTTGAGGATTGCCTCAGCCATTGCAACGGCCACCTTAGCGAGTTCGCGGGTGTCCTTGAAGATGGTCGAGTACTGCTCGCCAGCAATCATTGCCTTGACCGAAAGAACTTCGGCGTCCTGGCCAGTGATGGTTGGGAGAGTGGTGTAACCACCGTCGGTTAGAGCTGCGATGATTCCGCGGCTTAGACCGTCGTATGGCGATAGAACACCGTTGACCTTGGAACCATCTGCGTAGCTACCTACGAGGATGTCTTCCATGCGCTTCTGTGCAACAGCGCCATCCCAGCGAAGGGTGGCAACCTTGGTGAATTCGGTCTGGCCAGACTTGACTACGAGCACGCCCGAGTCGATTAGTGGCTGAAGAACCGACATTGCACCGTTGAAGAAGAAGGTTGCGTTGTTGTCGTCTGGTGAACCAGCGAACAACTCAACGTTCAGTGGGCCGGCAGCGTTTGCGCCGTCAGCCGAGGTGCTGTCTTCAGTTGCGTAAACGCCCATGCCAACCAGCATCGAGGTTGCCTGCTGAACGCCGACCTTGAAGTTGTCGAAGGTTGCGTAGTAGTCAACGTTTGCTGAGTCACGAATTAGGCGGTCGTAAGCGATAACAGGAACGCCCTTGTCCTTAGCCGACTGTAGAACGTCGGTTAGCTGGGTTCCGTCGATTGCAGCAATGATAAGAGCCTTTGCGCCCTTGGTAAGCATTGCCTCAAGCTGTGAAACCTGGGTAGGGATGTCGTCTTCGGCGTACTGTAGGTCAACCTGGAAGCCATCGGCCTCAAGAGTCGACTTGATGTTGTCGCCATCGCTGATCCAACGGGTTGAAGACTGGGTTGGCATTGAAACACCAATTAGTCCGGTACCAGTTGAGCTTGCCGAACAGCCGGTTAGGGCCAAGGCAACGAGGGAACCTGCGGCAGCAATGCCGAGGACCTTCTTGATCATCTTGATCATTGAAATTCCTTTCGGGGTTTTTTTAGACGATCTTGGTAAACCCGCTTCTGACCGCGTCCAACTCGGTCAGTCACTTGGGAAATGTTGCCGCTCGGGGTTATAAATCGAGAGAAACTTGCAGGTTTATCTAAATTTATGTGAGCGGTAACATTTCTTAGTTGTAATCCTTGCACAACCTCGTGAATGTAAAAAGGGTTATTGGTTACTTTCCGTATACGTTTTGATAACGCTTGTATAAAGCATCAATGTCGGCTTGAGCGATTTGCTTTGGTGAGCCGAGCTGCACGGCCAGATGCGTCGACTTCGCGACATCCTCGCACATCACCGCAGCCTTGACCGCGGCCTTCGCGGTAGCCCCAATGGTGAAGACTCCGTGGTTTTGCATCAACACAGCCGGCGAGCGGTGGCCGGTGAGAGTTTCGACGATGCCGCGACCAATCGAGTCGTCGCCGATGATGGCAAATGGGCCGATCGGAATCTCGCCACCAAACTCGTCGGCCTGCGCGGTGAGCACGCAAGGAATCGACTCGCCCCTGGCCGCCCAAGCGCTGGCGTAGTTGCTGTGCGTGTGAACCACACCGCCAACTGCTGGCATGTTGCGATAAACGTATGCATGGGCTGCGGTGTCGCTCGAAGGCGAGCGGGTTCCGTCAACCACGTTGCCGTCGAGGTCGCAAACCACCATTGCCGCTGCATCCAAGTCTTCATAAGAAACCCCGGATGGCTTGATCACAAAGAGGTCTGTTTCGCCGGCCGTGACGATGCGTGCCGAGACGTTGCCGCCAGTCCAGACCACGAGGTGGTTGGTTACCAAAGCCTGGTGCAGGGCGACGAGCTCTTGGCGGGCAGCGGAAATTTGGGCTGCGCGCTCGGCAGAGAATTCGCTAGTCATTGAGTGTGGCCTCTCGCTTGATCTGCTTCAAGCGTTTCATAACATCGTTGGCTCCGCGACCAAAATAATCGTGCAGCGTTTGGTATTCGGCAAACAGTGCGTCGTAGCGCGCGGCTCGTTCGAGGTTTGGCTGGTACACGCCCTTGTTACTGCGGCCCATTGCTTCGGCGGCGGCTCGAACATCCGGGTAAGCGCCTGCGGCAACCGCTGCGTGAATCGCGCTGCCGAGGGCCGGGCCCTGTTCGCTGGCGATGGTGCTCAGCGGTAGGCGAGTGACATCGCTGTAAAGCTGCATCAAGAAGGCGTTCTTCAAGAGGCCACCGGCCACGATGAACTCTTCAACCGGAATGCCCGCCTGCTGAAAGGTTTCGACAATAACGCGAGTGCCAAACGCGGTGGCTTCGAGTAGCGCGCGGTAGATCTGCTCGGGGCGGGTGGTGAGCGTAAGGCCAACAACCAGGCCGCTCAGCTCGTGGTCTACCAGCACCGAACGGTTGCCGCTGTGCCAGTCGAGCACCACGAGGCCGTGTGCGCCAACTTC
>CANFPR010000135.1 GCA_947448975.1 Micrococcales bacterium
ATTCAGATTGGCCCGGTTTGGCGCGCTGAACGCCCGCAGAAGGGTCGTTACCGCCAGTTTGTGCAGTGCGATATCGACATCATCGGCGACGATTCCAATCTTGCCGAAATCGACCTACTAACCTCTTCGCTCGATGCACTCGACTCACTCGGGCTGCAGGACGCAATCATTCGTGTGAATCACCGCGAACTTCTAAACCAGAACTTGGCTTCGCTCGGTGTTGCCGAGGCCGACCGCCCGAGCGCGATGATCACCATCGACAAGCTCGACAAGTTGAGTGCCGATGGTGTCGTTGCCGAGCTTCGTGAACGACAGGGCGATGCCGTTGCAGATGCGGCTGCGCGATGGCTGGCCAGCATCGTTGGCGATCTAAAAGCACCAGACGAACTGGCACACATTTTTGCCGCCGTTGAATCGCGGTTTGCGGGGCGTTTGCGGTTCGACCCCACGCTCGTACGCGGCATGGGTTACTACACGGGAGCGATCTTTGAGATTGAGCATCCTGGCTCTGGTTCTTCAATCGGTGGTGGCGGTCGTTACGACGGCATGGTTGGCCGCTGGTTGGGCACCGATGTTGCTGCAGTTGGCATCTCACTCGGCTTCGAACGCGTGGTCGACCTAGTCGATGCGGCCAAGTTCTCGTCACGCCCCAACTCGGCAGTTTTGGTTCTCGAAAACGATTCGCTCGAAACCGTAAGCAACGCATTGGCTCGCCAGCGCGAACTTCAAGAGTTTGGCACCGAGGTTCGCCTCGAAAACCGCCCAAAGAAACTCGCTAACCTGCTCGAGGCTTTGGCGGCGAGCGGTTTCGACAAGTTCGCCACGGTAGACGAAAACACCAAGACTTTCGAAGACCTTAACCTTCGAGAAATCTCCTAGTCGGTAGACTAGGACTCATACAACGACGTTTTCTGCGCCTGATTTGGCGCTCAATAAACCAGCAACATCGCATAGGAGAAAACCTTGTCCATTATTGAAGCCGTAGGCGCTCGCGAAATTCTCGACAGCCGCGGAAACCCAACCGTTGAGGTTGAAGTTCTGCTAGAAGACGACTCGTTCGGCCGCGCAGCTGTTCCGTCAGGCGCATCGACCGGTGCTTTCGAAGCACACGAAAGCCGCGATGGCGACAAGGGTCGTTACCTTGGCAAGGGTGTTCAGAACGCGGTAAACGCGGTTATCACCGAAATCGACGAGGCACTAGTTGGCTTCGACTCACAAGACCAGCGTCTAGTTGACGCAGCCCTGATCACCGTCGACGGCACCGACAACAAGAGCCGCCTCGGTGCAAACGCCATTCTCGGAGTTTCGCTAGCCAACGCTCGCGCCGCAGCCGAGTCGACCGGTCAGCCTCTCTACCGCTACCTAGGCGGACCAAACGCACATGTTCTTCCGGTTCCACTGATGAACATCATCAACGGTGGCGCGCACGCCGACACCGGTGTTGACATCCAGGAGTTCATGATTGTTCCTCTGGGTGCCGAAACCTTCAGCGAGGCCATCCGTTGGGGTGTTGAGGTTTACCACGCACTCAAGGCAGAACTTCACAGCAAGGGCCTAAGCACCGGTTTGGGCGATGAGGGTGGTTTTGCTCCTGAGCTTCCAACCAACGCAGCCGCTCTAGACCTAATCGCCGAGGCCATCGCCAAGGCCGGTTACAAGCTGGGCACCGACATCGCCCTTGCTCTAGACGTTGCCGCAACCGAGTTCTACTCTGAAGAAACCGGCAAGTACACCTTTGAAGGTCAAGAGCGCACCAGCGACGAAATGATCGCCTACTACGCAGACCTAGTTGCTAAGTACCCTCTGGTTTCAATCGAAGACCCACTAGCCGAAGACGACTGGGCTGCCTGGACCAAGATGACCGCAGCTCTTGGCGACAAGGTTCAGCTAGTTGGCGACGACCTTTACGTAACCAACCCTGCACGTCTGCAGAAGGGTATCGACCTAAAGGCCGGCAACGCGATTCTCGTAAAGGTTAACCAGATCGGAACCCTAACCGAGACCCTAGACGCAGTTTCGCTGGCTCAGCGCGACGGCATGAAGGCCATCATTTCGCACCGTTCGGGCGAAACCGAAGACACTTTCATCGCCGACCTAGCCGTTGCAACCAACGCAGGTCAGATCAAGACCGGTGCTCCAGCCCGCTCTGAGCGTGTGGCAAAGTACAACCAGCTACTTCGCATCGAAGAAGAGCTGGCCGACGCCGCCGTTTACGCAGGTCGCAACGCTTTCCCACGCTTCAACGGCTAAGAAAGCTCAACCAAACTCCAGTCGAAGGCATCCGAGATGAAACCACAAAGGCCAGCAAAGGCAAAAGTGCGCTCAACTCGGATGCCTTCTTCATCTGGTGCCCGCGACTCAATGTTGCGCGGCCTCAAGCTCGACACCCGCACCATCGCCTTGGCAATCGTTTTGGTGGGCGGTATCTTTACCCTCGCTCCGCAGGCGCAAATTCTGGTTGAACAGCAGCAGGTTTTGGCCGACCTTCGTGCACAGGTAGCCGCTTCTGAGAAGGCAGTTTCAGAAATGAAGGCCGAACGTAAACGCTGGGAAGACCCGGTTTACATTCGCGCTCAGGCCCGCGATCGCCTCTACTACGTGATGCCTGGCGAGGTTTCTTACCTGGTCATGGACGCCACCGGCATCGACCAGAGCGACACTTCTGGCACGGTTGGGCAGCAGATTGCCAGCCGAACCCACAACAGCCAAATCACCACGGATGTTCGCACCACCAAGGCCAACTGGGTTGATTCGTTGCTCGAAACCGTTGTTCGCAGCGGCATCGACCAGCCGGTAGCTAAGGCGAGCAACTAGTGCCGCTTACGCCGGCCACCAGCGAAGACATCGCGGTGGTCTCTAAACAACTTGGCCGCCCAGCCCGCGACATCGTGGCCATCGCCGCTCGTTGCGTTTGCGGTAAACCAACCGTGGTGCAAACCGCCCCGAGGCTAGGCGACGGCACACCGTTTCCGACCACCTATTACCTAACCCACCCGGGCGCCACTGCGGCACTGTCTACGCTCGAGGCATCTGGGTTGATGGCAGAACTTCAGGCGAAACTTGGCGAAGATGCGACGCTCGCGGCCGCTTACCTAAAGGCCCACGAGGCGTACATCGCCGACCGCGCCGAACTAGAAAAAGTAACTGGCGAAGTTACAGAGATCGCAGGTATTTCGGCTGGTGGAATGCCCACTCGCGTCAAGTGTTTGCACGCCCTAGCCGGCCATGCGCTGGCAGCCGGGCCTGGTATGAACCGGATTGGCGATGAAGCCCTAAAACTTTGCTCTTGGAGCCCTGAGCGTTGCGTGTGCAGCGTTGAAACAGATGTAACAAACCGATAAACCGAAAGTAGTAAATTAGAGCCATGCCTGCAAACTCATCAAACGCAACTGCGCCAAAGATTCTCATCGTCGGTGGCGGTTACGCCGGCTTCTACACCGCTTGGAAGCTAGAGAA
>CANFPR010000136.1 GCA_947448975.1 Micrococcales bacterium
CTGGTACCTGGTTCCAGACGGCGTAGTGCAGTACATCGGAAAGCACCGGCTTTACCGCGGGGTGAAGCTTGTCTGAGCCAGTACCGTACCCGTCGAGTTCGGCAGCTTATCCGGTAGTTAAGCCGGCCGACGAAGCTGTTGTGAAGCCAGTAGTCGCGCCGATCGAAGAAACGCCTTCGGCACCTGTAGCACCCGTCGAGACGACTGTCGAAGTTGAGTCAGCCGCAGTTGTGAATTCTGAACCCAGCGCACCGGCATCAAGCAAGCCTGCATTCTTCGACCTAAAACCGGTTGTCAAGGATATCGCGTTACCGGAGTCAGTCGCCGCAGAAGCGGTTGCCGAAGAGGTTCAACAGCACGAGCCAACCCTCGCGCCTGCGGTTGTCGAAGAGGTTCAAGAGCACGAGCCTCAAGCCGAGGCACAGCTAGATGAGCCACACACCTTTGTGTCGGCTGAGCAGTTGGAACAAGCCGAGCCAGAAGTTCAGGAGGCGATTTCTCCGTTTGAGATTTCACCGACCCTAACGCTTGAGCCACAGACCAATTCGATTGTTATTGCCGAGATTCCAGACCCCATCAGAATGAGCGACATTATTACCGACGCGGGTTTGATTCTGCGCACCGGCTCAATCGAAATCGTTCCCGTGACAACCGGGCAGATCGAGGTTATCCCTGAATCGCCCGAGTCAGACGTAGCCGACTCGATAGACAGCGCAGCCTCATTTGTGCCATCGGTTGCACCTCTACGCGCATCCGGAGTGATGAATTCGAAAGCGCAGGTGGGGGCTCTACCTACCAGGCGTCGTCGCGTGATGGATATCACGGTGACATCGGTGACTTTAGGAATCGTGATTCTTGCACTTACCGCCGTAGGGGTAATCAGCTACATGCTCGGCGTCTTAAGATAGTTAGTAATGACAGCCACCAAGCAGGCCATCGCGGCCACCCAAATTGCGGCCGACGCCGCCCTCGACAAACTAGCCGAAAACCTCGTTGCTCTCGATGTGACCTCACATCTTGCGCTAACCGACGTGTTTCTGTTGGCTTCCGGAAGAAGCGAGCGTCAAGTAGCAGCAATCTCCGACTCTATTGAAGAAAAGATGCTCGAATCGGGCATCAAGCTTCTTCGCCGCGAAGGAAAAACCTTGGCGCGATGGATTTTGCTCGACTTTGGAGATGTCATCGTTCACGTGATGCACGAAGAAGACCGAGTGTTCTATTCACTTGAGCGACTTTGGAATGATTGCCCAGTCGTGAAGATTGCGTCGCTACAAGAGCAGAAGTTGTAGTAATCTAGTCAAGTTGCTCTAAGGGCCTGTGGCGCAGCTGGTAGCGCACCTGCATGGCATGCAGGGGGTCAGGGGTTCAAATCCCCTCAGGTCCACTAAAACCCCATCCGCAAGGGTGGGGTTTTTACCTTTAACCGAACCTAGAGATCTACTACGACTATTTTGATTCGTGATTTTGTGCCCTTGATTACGGCAACTCGACTCTTTGAGACACCAAAATGTTTCGCCAGAATTTGCTCCAAGGCCTGGTTAGCCTGACCCTCAACCGGCCTCTCGGGCAAATACACGAGTAAGCCATCATCGTTAGCCTCTACCAAGGGGCCTTTTTTCGAATTGGGCTTGACGGTGACCGTTACTTTCACAGCCCAAACTTATACTGCTTCTATGACTGCAACCTACCGTGGCTACACCCTCGACGAAGTAGCCCAAACCATCGATCACTCGGTTTTGAAACCGGATGCCACCATGAAAGACATCGTGGACGGTTGCCAGCTCGCTGCAAAACACCACACCGCAACGGTTTGCATTCGCCCCTGCGACGTTGAGCTAGCGGTTTCGTTACTCTCGGGTACCGATGTTGGCGTTGCCACGGTCATCGGTTTTCCTCACGGCACCACCACCACGGCCACCAAGGTTTTCGAGTCGGTTGAGGCGCTGCACAACGGTGCCGTCGAGCTCGACATGGTTCTAAACATCTCTGCTTTGGTTTCGGGTGATTATGACTTCGTGAAGCAAGACATCGACGCCGTGGTTCGCGCGGCCAAGGCGCAGTTGCCAACTTGTCAGATCAAGGTGATTTTCGAAACCGCACTGCTTACCGATGAACAAATAGTGACAGCCTGCGAACTTACCGAAGCCGCTGGAGCTGACTATGTGAAGACTTCCACCGGGTTTTCAACGGGAGGTGCAACCATGCACGCCGTGAAGCTCATGAAGCAGACCGTTGGAGACCGCCTAAAGGTTAAGTCTTCTGGGGGAGTGAAGACACTTGACCAACTCATTGACTACATGGAGGCCGGGGTTAGTCGTTCGGGTTGCTCGGCCACCGAAGCGGTCCTAACCGAATTTATGGCCAAAGCGCGTTAGTCATAAGACAACAGCTGACATCTCTTTTCGTGCTCAACTTGCCTTTTTTAGTAAAGGGCTATTTACTTAAGTTGTGACTGATTCAAAGACTCCAGTGCTCTACCTTTCTCACGGCGCACCTCCGCTTCTAGACGATGAAGTGTGGATGAACCAGCTTTCCGCCTGGTCGGGCGAACTCGAACGCCCCAAGGGCATTGTCATAGTGTCTGCGCACTGGGAGTCGGCACCGATTTCTATTTCTGCAACAGCTGCCTCTACTCCGCTCATTTACGACTTTGGCGGTTTCTCCCCTCGGTTTTACAACATGAAATACGAAACACCAGATGCCACTTGGCTTGGCGATCTCGTTGCAAGTCTCATGCCCGATGGCGAACCGCTGCACCGCCACCAAACGAGAGGGCTAGACCACGGGGCCTGGGTTCCGCTCAAGGTCATGTACCCGGGTGCAGACATCCCGGTGATTCAACTTTCGATGCCAACGCACGACCCAATAAAGCTCCTTGAGCTCGGTCGTCGGCTAGCCCCGCTTCGCGATCAGGGTATTTTGCTAATCGGTTCTGGTTTTATGACGCACGGATTGCCTTACATTCGTGATTGGCGCACCAACGCCGAAGCGCCGGCCTGGTCTGCTGAATTCGACCACTGGGTGAGCGAGGCTCTAAGCCGAGGAGACGTTGAGTCGCTGATTCGTTATCGCGAGCTAGCACCGGGGATGCCTTACGCACACCCGACCGTTGAGCACTTCACGCCCCTCTTCATTACTCTCGGTGCAGCAGATGATCCCGAGCGACCAGCAGAAACCAAGATTGATGGTTACTTTATGGGGTTGGCCAAGCGTTCTATTCAGGTTTCGTAGCAGCTCGTATGCCGGGCATGGTTTTCAGCGCCCTAGCCCGCCAACTGCTCGCGCTGTTTTTGCCAGTTCACCCACAGCTCTCGCAGATCCCAAGCGTTTTCGGCCATGATCGATACACCCTTCACGCCGGTTCGCCTAGTTTTGCCTGAGATGAGCAGGTATTTGTTGTTGAACAGGATGTGGCTACTGCGAGCTTGAGCATCTTCGAAGAACGTGGC
>CANFPR010000137.1 GCA_947448975.1 Micrococcales bacterium
AGAACGAAGCTGATGGTGAAAACCAGTTGCACGCCAGGGGCCGATTGCCCGAGACTACCCGTAGTCGCTGAGGCGATACCCGAAACCAACCCGATGATTCCAGCCACCACGATCGCCGTGATGTTGACGATCTTGGCAAAAACGTTGGCGATCTTGGCGAGGTTTCTTTGTTCCGCATCGGCATCTGCCAAATGCGCGCTAGCCACATCGCGTGCGCGAGCGGTGAGCCAGATGCTCACGGTTGTGCAAACAAGGGGAATGACGGTGCCCAGAATGGTGGCAGAAAGACCACTGTCGAGGCCCAACAGCTGCGTGATGTAGCGAATGCTAAGTGTGTAACCAACCGAAACGCCGACAGCGATGGTTGGAAGCAGCAATGCGTTTTGCAGTTTGCGAACGGTGGTGTTGGTCGACACGGGGTTCCCCTTAGTTACATTTTTCGCACCAAGACGGCGCTGCCGCCAATATTGGCGAACGAACCCATATTCCCACTCGAAAGCGAGGTTTTATGCGAAGTTACGGTTTTAGACGGTGGGCTCTTTGGGGGACAACCCGAGGTTATGCGGCTTGCTTGGCGGGTGCATCCTTGGTGCGATGACGCGAAACCAGCGTGGCATAAACACCGAAGGTAGCCAGCACCAACAGCAGGTAGGCGGGCAACATGTGGTTGAAGAACCAGTCGGCCGACACCGGCAAAACCATAAGCGCAGAGCCACCGGTGAGCACCGGCTCGGCACGGTAATCACGCAGCTGGCTGATGGCATCTGAACCAAAACCGAACGACATAAACGTGACAGCAACACCAAACACGATAGAAAGCACAAAGTTGAGGCTCACTGCACCGGCTGCTCCGGCCAACGAAGTCCGTGGGCGCACAGGTGCTGGCTTGCCTGCTCGAGCCTGAACCGCGAAGCGGGTGCCAAGCACAATCGACAGCGCGATGATCACCTGAATAACCACCCAGGCCCAGGTGTCGAGGCTTTTGCCTTGAGCGTCGTAAAAGATGATTCCAAGAATGGTTGCGAGCGCGGTGCCAACCACCGGTAGCGAGTAGGCGAGCACCAAAGCCTTCTGCTCTTCGGTGAGCTTGCCCTTTTCGCCCGATTCAACGGCCGAAGACTTACGAAACACGGTTGCGCGAAGCAGCACGAAAACCACCAGAGCGGTTGCGAGCAGAATCGGCACGTAAACCCCGAAGATTCGCCCAACCACGGTGGTGTTGAAACCACCCTGGAACGAAGACAGGAAGGTGCTGATGGCAAAGAATGCGCCGGCAACAAGGCCAACGATTACCGAGAGCGTGGCAAATCTAAGTGTTGCGTGGGCTGCACGGTTCTCTTCGCCGAGTTCCAGGCGCTGGTGGTCTGCCCGGGAGTGAGCCCAACTCGCAAAACCGTTGAACACTGCAATGCCTACCAAGTAAAGGTAGGTAGAAACCTTGATCTCAACTTGCGTTGAATAACCGCCGTTGTAATAGGTTGACTCTTCGCCTAGCCCCCACCACATGGCAACCATAAAGATGATCCAGCCGAGGTGTAACCCGATTAGTGGGAGCAAAACGGTGAAGCGCATGTGTTTGTTCATGCTCTCAGGCTACTCCCGAAACACCAATCGTTCGCACCCGTACAACGGGCGTAGACTACGAACGTGTCAGAGCAAGAAGTAAGCGCCTACATAGAGGCGCAAGATGAACCAAAGCGCAGCACCTTGCAGGCGATGCGCGCGAGCATATTAGAAATCGAACCCCGCCTCGAGCAGGTAATCGCCTGGAACTCACCGCAGTTCAAGCTCAACGGCAAAAACGTCGCCGGGCTGTGCGCGTTCAAGAGCCACCTCACCTTCTCGCCGCAAAGTGCCGAAGTAATGACGGCGCTCGCCGAAGATCTCGCCGAGTTCGTGGTTTCAAAAAGCTCATTCCAATTCGACATGGCCACACCGGTGCCTAAGGCGCTCGTGGCCAAGTTGCTCAAGGCAAGAATTCAAGAGATAGAAGCAAAATGACAACCATTGAGTTCAAGGGTCTTCGCAAGGCATATAAAGATGTGACGGCTGTTGAACACTTGGATGCCACCGCGCAACCAGGCCGCATCACCGGCTTTCTCGGGCCAAACGGTGCCGGTAAGTCGACCGCACTGCGTTGCCTGCTCGGCCTCGCCACCCCAACCTCGGGTGAGGCGCTCATCGGCGGTAAAACCTACAGCCAACTCACCGACCCGCTAAAGCAGGTTGGCGCTGTGCTCGACTCCTCTGGCTTCAACGGCAGCCTCACCGCAAACCAAAACATGAAAATCATTTGCACCGCTGCGGGCATCTCGCACGATCGTATTCAACCGCTACTCGAACTGGTTGAACTGGGCGAAGTAGGTAGCAAACGCACCAAAGGCTTTTCGCTTGGCATGCGCCAACGCCTAAGCCTCGCGGTTGCGCTACTCGGCGACCCACAGATTCTGGTGCTCGACGAACCGGCTAACGGCCTCGACCCAATCGGCATCGCCTGGCTGCGCAAGTTTTTGCGTGACCTCGCAGACGCCGGCAAGACCATCCTGGTTAGTAGCCACCAACTGGCCGAACTTGAGCACACCGTCGACGACGTGATCATTCTCAACCACGGCAAACTGATTGCCGCTGGCGCACTTGCCGAAATCAAGCAGGGGCACACCTCGCTCGAAGAAGCTTTCTTGGCTCTCGTAACCGCGCCGGCCGCCACATCATCGAAGGGCGACGCCAAGTGAACCTCATCAAATCGGAGTTTCTAAAGGTTATCTACCAGCGCCGCACCTACGGGTTGTTGCTGGTTGGTGTTGCACTGGCCGCTCTTGCAGCCGGCGTAAGCCCATGGGCCATGACTCAGCTAACTCAGGGCAACCTCGGTTCGTTGGCCAGCGCTGCCGCCATCGACAGCGTTTATGCCAAGGCTTTGGGCAGTTACATCTTTGTGGTCATCATTGGCGTAATGATGATGGCCAGCGAATTTCAGCACCACACCGCAATCGCCACCTACCTGGTTTCGCCTAAGCGTTCAAACGCCTACTTCGCCAAGCTTGTGGTCGCAACCGTGGTTGGCGCGCTCTACATGCTGATTACCACCGGGTTGGGCATGGTGGCAGGTGCAATAGCACTCGGATACTACCCAGACGCAGTTGCACCAACCGACGGCAAGATCATCGACCTGCTGGCTGCCAGCTTGCTTATCGGCGCGGTTCTATCGGTTATGGGCCTTGCCATCGGAACCCTCATTCGCAACCAGAACGCAGCCGTAACCACATCGTTGGTTTGGTTCTTCTTGGTCGATCGCCTACTGGGTGTGCTGTTCACCGACATCGGCAAGTACCTGCCAACCGGCTTGGTTACAGCAATGACAAACCTGCAGGTAAAAGTTAAAACCGGTGGCATCACCATCGATTCAAGCCAGTATCTCGACCCTTGGCCGGCAACC
>CANFPR010000138.1 GCA_947448975.1 Micrococcales bacterium
GAATACCTCTTCTGCCGGCTCTGGCCTTCTTGAAAAGACCGTTAGTTCGCTAAGGGCAGTGCAGCCAAGACTGAGCGCCAACGCAATCGATCTAGCCGTAGCGCCCGAACCCAGAAGCGCAACAGAACTCACACTTTCAGCCACCGAAGCCAAAGCCATACCGGCACCGTGCACATCTGTGTTCGTAACAGACCACTGCCCCGCTGCATCCTTGTGCAGGGTGTTGCCCGCGTTAAGTTGTGCGCTAAACGAGTCGACCACCCAACCGCGTTCTCTGGCGATTGAAACCAGGGTCTCTTTGAGCGGCATGGTCAGGCTAAGCCCGTCGAAGCGCTCCAGCGCAGTGTCGAGAAATGTCTCCAATTCCAAACTCGATACTTGATGTGCCTCGTAAGACCAGTCGAGACCTAAGAACTCATAGGCAGCTTTGTGAATCGCAGGGCTTTTGGAATGAGAGATCGGATCTCCGATTACAGCGAACTTCATTACTTCCATCCCGGATGCGCGGCCATCCATGCTTGCCATTTAGCAACCGACTGCAGATGACCGGAGTACGTTGCGTTGAATTCCGTTTCGCCCGTTTCTATGTTTACCGTGCAGAAGTAAAGCCAGTTTCCAGCAGTTGGATTCAAGGCGGCGGCCAGAGCGGCGCTACCTGGCGCTGAAATCGGCCCAGCCGGTAGTCCTGCGTGAAGGTAGGTGTTCCAAGGATTATCGTTAGCTCGCTGCTCTGCGGTCGTAGCAACGGTAGCGGAATTAGCGCCGTAAGAGACTGTCGCGTCGCTCTGCAAAAGCATCCCGGTGTCGATGCGGTTTAGAAACACTCTCGCCATCTTGGCGAAGTCGTTTGCGCTTCTCCCCTCGCGCTGCACTAGAGCTGCCAAGGTAAGTACGCGATGTTCTTCAGAACGACTAATACCTAGTTTGTCTAACTCAATTTGCATGCGTTCGTGCATGGATCGCAACATCGAGACAGCGCTTTGGCCAGGGGTGAACGAATAGGTTGCCGGAAACAGATAGCCATCGAGATTCAGCGCTGACTTGGGCAGGCTCAGGTCGCTAGGTTGGATTGCCTGGAAGTCGGCCATGGGAACGCCGTAGGCCTTTGAGAGAGCCGCAAATATTTGACTCGCGCGCCAACCCTCTTTGATGAGCACCTTTTTTTCAACGCGCGTGTTTCCGCCGACGAGGGTGCTGATTGCCGCAGCTGAGCC
This sequence comes from Micrococcales bacterium, assembly GCA_947448975.1. Lineage (GTDB taxonomy): Bacteria > Actinomycetota > Actinomycetes > Actinomycetales > Microbacteriaceae > Rhodoluna. Next base: position 1,215 of record CANFPR010000138.1, read on the forward strand.
CATTTGCAGCGACAGCTTGTACTGCCCAGGGTAAAAGGTTGCGTTTTCACGTAAGACCTCGCGATAGGTGGCCGAGTAACTTGCGGTTACACCCGCATCGACCAGAGCCTTTGCGATCTCCTCACCCGTGTCGCCCGGCAGGATTGTGAGCATTGCGGTGCCGTGGCCATTGCCAACATATTCTTTACCCGAGGCCACGTCTAGGCCCCAGCGCACTGTATCTTTTGCAGCGAACAGCGCTACGCCGGCCACCAAGCAAATGGCAACCAAGGCAATTAGTCTTCTGCGGGCTTTATTCATCTGAATACGAGGCTACTGGTTTGCCGGCTTCGCGACCGGCTTTTAGTACCTCGAGCGCTCGCTCCAAGATCTCTACAGCGCTGGCCGAGTCAATCCATTCTTTCGAACTTTTAACCGTCTTTCCGGCACTGTGTAACTGAGCTTGCGCTGCTCGGGTGCTTAATCGCTCATCAACCATGCGAACACGGGTGGTGGTAACTTCTTCGATGTCTTCGGCAAAGTAAACGGCGTCATATGTCGATTGAGTGAATTTGCCTTCAAGGTTTATGGGTAAACCAACGTAGATCGCCACAGGCTCCAATTCAGCCAACAGCCTCTTAACGGCCTCGAGTTCAGAGCCATCGCGTTCAATTCTTTGAAGTGGCGAAGCCAAGATTCCGTCGGGGTCACAAACTGCTACGCCGATGCGAACCGTGCCAACATCGAAGGCCAATCTACGGCCGCGCTGCATGCTTAGAGCGCTTTCTCGATTGCTTGAATAGCCTCATCAATCTTTGCAACGTCTGTTCCGCCGCCCTGGGCGTAGTCATCCTTGCCGCCTCCGCCGCCGCCGAGAACTGCACTTGCCGTGCGAACAAGTTCACCGGCCTTTGCGCCGATTGCACGCGCTGAGTCTGTTGTAGCTACAGCAACCAGCGGTTTACCAGCCGAAACACCAGCAGCGATGACAACACTCGCTTGATTAGAAACGCGACCACGAGCTTCGAGCGCCACAGTTCTTAGATCGGCAGCATCGGTGAGTTCGCCAAGTCGAATTTCAATAACCTGCAGGCCACCAACGGTTCGAGCCGCACTTACGGCAGGAGCAACGAGTTCTAGAAGACGGCCGCTGTTTGCTGCAGCGAGTTTCTTCTGGGCAATTTTCAACTCATCTACGGTGGCTGAAATGCGCTCTTCAAGCTGCTCTCGAGGAACCTTGAGGTTCTCCACCAGACGGCTAACCAGAGCACGTTCGCTAGCCAAAGATCTGAATGCTTCGATACCGACGAGGGCTTCGAGACGACGCGAACCGCTGCCCACCGAAGAATCTCCGAGAAGCGATACCAGGCCGATTTGTGAAGAGCGCGAAACGTGTGTTCCACCGCAGAGTTCACGCGACCAAGGCCCGCCAATTTGAATGACGCGCACCAATTCGTCGTAGGTTTCACCGAAGAGAGCTACAGCGCCCCACTCTTTAGCATCTGGCAAACTCATGAGTTGCGCACTGACGGCAAGGTCTCCGCGAATGGCCAGGTTGGTTACTTCTTCGATCTCGGAGCGCGACTCTAGCGAGAGTGCCTGCTGCCAACTAAAGTCGAGTCGCAGGTATCCAGGCTTGTTGTACGAGCCAGATTGCAGAGCTGTTGAACCAAGCACCTGACGAAGTGCTGCATGCACAACGTGGGTACCCGAGTGTGCCTGACATGCACCCAAGCGCCAGTCGAAATCGACCGATGAGGTTGCCTTTGCACCGAGCCCAACTTCACCACTCTTGACGTGAACCTTGTGCGTCACAAGCCCCTTAACCGGCTTCTGAACATCCAATACTTCAAGCTCGAAGCCATCACCAAAGATGGTTCCAGAGTCGGCTTCCTGGCCTCCAGATTCGGCGTAGAGAGACGTGCTATCAAGGATTACCTCGATGATGTCTCCGGCTGCGGCTTTCTGCGTTGCCGCGCCATCCATGATTAGGCCAATGATTTTCGCGTCGGTTTCAAGCTCGTCGTAACCGGTGAACTTGGTTACGCCCAGCGAGCGGAACTGCGAGTAAACGCTCAGGTCGGTGCCGCCGAGTTTCTTCTCGCGGGCATCTGCCTTGGCTCGGTCGCGCTGCTCGGCCATGAGTACCTTGAAGGCGTCGCGGTCGATGGTTAGACCCTTTTCTTCGGCGACCTCAAGGGTCAAATC
>CANFPR010000139.1 GCA_947448975.1 Micrococcales bacterium
CTACGGTGTTTCGATGCGCCAAGATGGCGTCTCGGCCGTGGTTGGCCAGAAGCTCGACCGGAGTAATTCCTAATGGGTTTCCTCTTCTGGAAAAAGAAGAAAGACACGGATGCTCCCGCAGCAGCCGAACCGAAACTCGATGTAATTCCTGAGCTGCCTAAGTTTGGAATGCCCGAACCGGTTGTTGAGGTTGTGCCGGAACCGGCTGAAGAGGTTGTGCCGGAACCGGCTGAAGAGGTTGTGCCGGAGCCTGTGGTTGAACCTGAACCCGCTGTTGAGGTTGAGACAGAGCCCATCGCCGAACCAGAACTCGTGGTCGAGGTTGAGCCGGAACCAGTTGCCGTGGTCGTTCCCGAGCCTTTGGTTGAAGTTGAGCCTGAACCGATCGTTGAGGTTGCGCCCGAGCCTGTGGTCGAAGTTGAGCCGGAACCGGCTGAAGAGGTTGTGCCCGAGCCGATCGTTGAGATCGCTCCAGCTCCAGCACCAGCACCAGAACCCGTGCCCGCTCCAGCCGTCGAACTCGAAGCCGTCGAACTTCCGAAACGTTCATTCGTCAAAGGCATCAAGAGCCTGTTCAGTCGGGTCAAGTTTGACCCCGAAAATCTCGATGAACTAGAAGACATTTTGATTCAGGCAGACTTCGGCCTCGATGCATCCGAGAAGATCGTTGCCGCAGTCAAGGATCGCGCCAAACGTGAAGGCGCTAAAACCGACGCACAACTAAAGAAGATCTTGGCCGAGATAATCACCGAGAATCTTCAGCGTGACGACACAGCCCTAAACCTGTCGAGCGGCAAGCTGCCATACGTCATTCTCGTGGTCGGCGTGAACGGCGTGGGTAAGACCACCACCATCGGAAAACTCGCAAAATGGCTAAAAGAAGGCGACTGGGATGTCGTCATCGCAGCAGCCGATACCTTCAGAGCGGCTGCCGTCGACCAGATTGCAACCTGGGCCGACCGTGCCGGCGCGAAACTGATTCGCCCAAAAACCGAGGGTCAAGACCCGGCATCCGTAGCATTTGAGGCCACCGAGGTTGCCGTTCGAGAGCAAGCCGACATTCTGATCATCGACACAGCCGGTCGTCTGCAAAACAAGGCTGACCTCATGAATGAGCTCGACAAGATTCGTCGTGTTGTAGAGAAACAGGCAACTATTGCCGAGGTGCTTTTGGTCATCGATGCCACTACCGGCCAAAACGGCATGACCCAGGCGAAGGCATTTGCCGAAGTCGCCAAGGTTACCGGCGTTGCGCTCACCAAACTCGATGGCACTGCAAAGGGTGGAATCGTCTACTCGATTCAACGCGATTTAGGTATTCCGGTGAAGTTGGTTGGTGTTGGCGAAGGCATCGCCGATTTTGCTTTCTTTGACGCCGCGGAATTTGCTAAAGGCCTAGTGGAATAGACCTTCAGCACAGGCAAGCCCATGCCATTTGGGTAGGCTAGAGCCAGCAAACAAGGAGTGTTGTGTTCGGAAATCTGTCAGATCGTCTTGTCGAGACGTTTCGCAACCTTCGCACAAAGGGCAAACTAAGCCCGGCCGACATCGATGCCACTCTGCGCGAAATTCGCCGAGCACTACTCGAGGCAGACGTTGCCCTAGAAGTTGTAAAGAACTTCATCACAGCAGTTCGCGATCGCGCCCTTGGCGACGAAGTAAGCAAGGCACTCAACCCCGCCCAGCAAGTTGTTCAGATCGTCAACGACGAACTTGTCAAGATTCTCGGCGGCGCTGCGCGCAAGCTGACTTTCGCAAAGAACCCGCCAACCGTAATCATGCTCGCTGGTTTGCAGGGTAGCGGTAAAACCACTCTCGCCGGCAAGCTAGCCAAATGGCTCAAAGACCAAGGCCAAACTCCAATTTTGGTGGCTGCCGATCTTCAGCGACCAAACGCCGTCAACCAGCTTCAGGTAGTCGGTGAGCGCGCCGGGGTCGACGTGTTTGCCCCAGAACCCGGCAACGGTGTGGGCAACCCGGTAGCCGTAGCCAAAGACTCCATCAAGCACGCCACCAAGAAGCAGTACAGCGTTGTAATCGTTGACACCGCCGGTCGCTTGGGTATCGACGAAGAACTCATGAAACAGGCCAGCGACATTCGCAAGGCCGTTGACCCAGACGAGGTTTTGTTCGTCATCGACTCGATGATCGGTCAAGATGCCGTAAACGTCGCCAAAGCCTTCGACGATGGCGTTGGAATCACAGGCGTCGTGCTCACCAAGCTCGACGGCGATGCCCGCGGTGGTGCCGCTCTCTCGGTTTCGTCGGTCACCGGCAAGCCCATCATCTTCGTTTCGAACGGTGAAGGCCAGGATGCGTTCGAGCCGTTCTATCCAGACCGTATGGCCAGTCGCATCCTCGACATGGGTGACGTTCTTTCACTCATCGAGAAGACACAGTCGGCTTTCGACGAAGCCGAAGCCCAGAAGATGGCCGACAAAATTGCGTCGGAAACCTTCACCCTCGAAGACTTTCTCGAGCAGATGCAGCAATTGCGCAAAATGGGCAGCCTAAAGGGCATGCTCGCCATGATGCCCGGTGCTGCACAGATGCGCCAACAACTCGACAACTTCGACGAAAAAGAAATCGACCGCACCGAAGCGATCATTCGCTCGATGACTCCGGGGGAGCGTCGGGTTCCGAAGGTTCTAAATGGTTCACGCCGCCTGCGTATCGCTAAAGGCTCGGGCACAACCGTTACCGAGGTCAACTCGCTCGTCAATCGCTTCGAACAGGCAGCGAAAATGATGAAAACCGTGGCCAAGGGCGGAATGCCTCAGATTCCTGGGATGCCTGGCATGCCCGGTATGGGTGGCGGCTTCATCGGCAAGGCGAAGAAAAAAGACAAAGGCAAGAAGGGTTCTAAGTCGGGTAATCCAGCCAAACGTGCAGCCGAAGCGGCAGGAATGTTGGATTCAAAGCCGACCGATGGCTCTTCGAGCGGTTCGGCTTTCGGGCTTTAGTTCACCGACATTGCCCTTTTGGTTGCTTACCGACCCGTTTTTCTGGCAGAATAGAGCGGTTGACTAGTTTCTGACCCTCTAACCAGAAACGAATGTCTACCCCTAGAGCTTCTCTACCGAGTGTGCCCCCACGCTCACGGTGGAACTCGCCCACTACAAACCAACAGGAGCATTGTGGCCGTCAAAATCCGCCTAAAGCGACTCGGAAAAATCCGTTCGCCGCACTACCGCATCGTCGTTGCCGACTCACGCACCAAGCGTGATGGCCGTGTAATCGAAGAGATCGGTCGTTACATCCCAACCGAGAACCCTTCGTTCATCGAAGTTAACTCTGAGCGCGCTCAGTACTGGCTAAGCGTTGGCGCACAGCCAACCGAGCAGGTTACCGCGCTCCTAAAGCTAACCGGTGACTACCAGGCATC
>CANFPR010000140.1 GCA_947448975.1 Micrococcales bacterium
GAATTCGGCAAGCGCCTTCTCGATTCGGGCGCTCCGGGTTTGCACATTTTCACGCTCAATCAGAGCGAAGCCGCCCGCGAGGTTGCTCTCGGCGTTGGTTTGGCTTAGCTCTCCACCTACGCGTCGTTGTCGCCAGTGGCGGTTAGTCTGGCTGGGTGAGCACACTTTTTGAAATGCCTAAAGAACCGCTACCCGACTGGGCTAAGAAGCTAGCGGTCTTCGATTTGGAAACTACGGGTCTAGTTCTCGACCAGGCCAGAATCGTCACCGCCTGCGTCACGGTTATCGATGAGAACGGCGAAATCGCAGACGATCAACTCGAGTGGTTGGCTAATCCGGGTATTCCCATTCCTGAGGTTGCCACTGCCGTCCACGGCATCGATAACGAAACCGCCCAGCGCGATGGCCGCCCTCCCAAGGATGTTGTCGCCGAGGTCTTGGCTAAGCTCAGTTCTTTCTTCGAAGCGGGCATACCGGTTGTGGCTTACAACGCGCCGTATGACTTCACGATTTTGCACTACGAAGCATTGCGTAACGGGCTCACTCCCCTATCGAACCCAGCTCCGGTCATCGACCCTCTCGTGATCGATAAGTTCCTCGATCGCTATCGTGGCGGTAAGCGTCGCCTGGAGCTCACCGCAGCACACTATGGAGTTGAACTCACCGATGCGCACAACGCAACGGCAGATGCCGTGGCTGCGGGCCGAGTTGCACAAGCCATTGCCCGCAAGTTTGCTAAGCGTCTTTCGATTGATGCTGCCGAACTGCATGACCTTCAGATTGTCTGGAGCAAAGATCTCGATCTCGATTTCGAAAAATTCATGCAAGGCAAAGACCCTTCGTTTAAGACCACACTCGGTTGGCCGCTGAAGCTTCAGTAGTTTTGCAAGGCGTAAAAAAACCCCACCGAATTCTCGGTGGGGTTTTTTTTGAAGTTGATTAAGCGCCGAAGCCCTTGTAACGGGTGTTGAACTTCTCGACGCGACCGGCGGAGTCCATGATGCGCTGCTTACCGGTGTAGAACGGGTGCGATGCAGAAGAGATTTCAACGTCGAACACTGGGTAGGTGTTTCCGTCTTCCCATTCGATGGTCTTGCTCGAAGTTACGGTCGAGCGAGTCAAGAATGCAACGCCCGATGCTAGGTCGCGGAAAACGATCTGCTCGTACTTTGGGTGGATGTCGGCCTTCATCAGAAAACTTCCTAAAGTCTTGTTTTGGCTATTCGCCTAGGGATTGGTAGGTGCATTAGCACCAAGGGAAAACTATACCAGACTAGTGTGCCCTAGCGCGATACCTTCCGTCGACAGAATCAACAGTGATTGCTAAGCCAAAAGCTTCGCTGATTTTGTCGGAAGTAATGGTGTGCTCGATTTCGCCGGCTGCAAAAACTTTGCCGTTCTGCAAAATCAGCGCGTGGGTAAATCCCTTTGGAATTTCTTCCAGGTGGTGGGTAACCATCACCATGGACGGAGCGCTCGGTGCCGAAGCGTATTCGCCGATGATCGAGATGGTGTGCTCGCGAGCGGCAAGGTCGAGGCTGGCAACCGGTTCATCTAGCAGAAGTAGCTCTGGGTCGGTCATAACCGCGCGTGCAATCTGTGCACGTTTGCGCTCACCATCCGATAGAGTTCCGAAGGCCCGATCGGCAAAGTCTTGCAGATGCCATTCGGCCAGAACACGACGGGCTCGTCTTTCGTCGACATCATCGTATTTCTCGTTCCAGCGACCGGTAACCGCATACGAGGCAGTCATGACGGCGTCTAGCACGGTTTCGGAGTTCGGAATGTGTGCGGCCTGAGCCGAAGATGCGAAACCAATTCTGGTTCTTAGCTCAAAAACGTTTACCTCACCCAAACGCTCCCCCAAGATTTCAGCGGAGCCGATGCTCGGGTGAATTTCAGCAGCGATGATGCGCAGTAGCGAGGTTTTGCCGGCACCGTTTGGGCCGATGATCACCCATCGCTGGTTGTCTTCGACGCGCCAGTCGATTCGATCGAGAATTGGCCGTGCTCCTCTGACCAGAGAAACATCGTTGAGTTGAATTACTGTCGTCATTTGTTTGAAAGCCTAAGCGAAGTTGTCGATGGCATCGCGGTAGACGTTGATGGTGTCTTGGGCGATGCGGTCCCACGAAAAGTGTTGTTCCACGCGGGCACGACCGGCCGCTCCGAAATCTGAAATTTTCGGGTTAGCCAACATCGCGTTCATGGCATTGGCAAAGTCAGAGACAAACTTGGCCTCATCGAGTGGTTTACCCGAACCGTCCTCGAGTTGCTCAATCGGTACTAACAAACCGGTTTCCTCGTGGGCGACTACCTCGGGAATTCCTCCGGTTGCGGTAGCTACCACCGGGATGCCGCAAGCCATTGCTTCGAGATTCACGATGCCGAGTGGCTCATAGATCGAAGGGCAAGCGAAAACGGTTGCCGACGATAGCACCGCGATCAGTTCTTGACGGCTCAGGTGTTTTTCAACCCAGATGACGTTGTCGCGGGTTTGCTTTAGTTCATCGACAAGCTCGGTTACCAGTGCCTGAATTTCCTTGGTGTCGGGTGCACCGGCGCACAGCACCAACTGCACATCTGCCGGAAGCTCGCGGGCAGCCTTGAGTAGGTATGGAAGGCCCTTCTGCTGAGTGATGCGACCAACGAAAACCACCGAACGGGCGTCGGGGTTTACGCCGAGCGCGCGAACCAAATCGTCGTTGCGGGCACTCTGAAAGGCCGCAAGGTCGATGCCGTTGTGCACCACGGTGACCTTCTCGGGGTCAATCTGCGGATACGCCCGAAGAATGTCTTTGCGCATGCCGTGAGACACGGCGATGATCTTGGCGGCACCCTCGTAAGCGGTTCGCTCGATCCATGACGAAAGTCGGTATCCCCCGCCGAGCTGCTCTTCTTTCCATGGGCGCAGTGGCTCAAGGCTGTGCGCAGTAATCAGGTGCGGAATTCCGTGCAGCTTAGATGCAACGTGCCCCGCGAAGTTGGCATACCAGGTGTGCGAGTGAACGAGATCGGCGCCGGCGATTTCAGAAACCATGGTTAGGTCGGTTGCCATGGTTTGAACTGCGGCGTTGACCTGGTCGAATTCACTCGGATGCGCGTAGGCCTTGGTATCGGTTTCGTTACGGTCGTCACCAAAGGCTCGAACCTGAACTTCGATGTGAGAGCGCAGCACTCGCACCAATTCAGCGACATGTACACCCGCTCCTCCGTAGATGAAGGGCGGATACTCTTTGGTGATTAAGTCAATGCGCATGTCACAAGATTACAGATTTTGAGCCACTGCAAGCGTTTAGGCAATAACATTTGGCTATGAGTACGCAACAACGCATTTTTGGAATGGTCTTGGCCGGCGGCGAAGGTAAGCGCCTGATGCC
>CANFPR010000141.1 GCA_947448975.1 Micrococcales bacterium
AATGTCGATTTCTACTCGGTGCAGATCCAAGCTGTTGAAAAGGTAGTCGCAAGCCAGCGCCACAGCCGTTGGCGCGATGCCTCGGCCGGCCACTTCGGGAATGATCCAGTAACCAATCACGGCGCTAGACACCGAACCAAAAAGAATATTGGCTACATTCAGCTGCCCAACCACTTCGCCATCAACCTCGATGACGAACGGCAACCCCGAGAAATCATCAACCTGGCGCGTAAGCCCGCGCACCATGCCACGAATGTCGAAGCTGTTGGGTGCTGAAGGATTCGTGGCTTCCCATGGCCGCAACCATTTGCGGTTACCCAGAATGAGTCGCTCAAGCTGCTTGGCATCGCGCATCTTTAGAAGACGCAAGCGAACCTCACCGTGAGATAGAACGAAAGACATGGCCACGATGGCAAGATTAGTGCCATGACCAACGCCGATATTGCTTCCGCTAAAAAAGATTTGAGAAAAGAGATTCTCGCCGCCCGCGCAGAAGGCGCTGAAGGTCACATTTGTGAAGACCAACACGACGAGCACATCGTTTTGCACTTAGCCGACCAGGGCTTTAGAAAAATCGCCGCTTACGTAGCCATGGATGACGAACCTTGCACCGACCTGCTGCTGGGTGTCTGCGACGAAGTTGGCATTCAGGTTCTCGTGCCACGCGTTGCGGGCGACGACCTAGAATGGGTGCTTTTCGACTGGGATGAACTCGAAGAGGGCGAATTCGGAGTGCCCGAGCCAATCGGCGATGCCGAACCGCTGCAAGTTGAGGCACTGATTATCCCAGCCCTTGCGGTCGACCAACACGGAAACCGCTTGGGCAGGGGCAAGGGCTACTACGACCGAGTCTTGGCCTCGGTACCTTCATCGGTGCCCGTGATTGCATTGGTGCACGACTCGGAGTTTCTAGAGGAAGTGCCCACCGAAGACTTTGACCGCCGGGTAACCCACGTGGCCACCTGCTCGGGACTTTATCCGGTGGCATAAGCGTTAAAATCGAAACAAACCTAAGTTCTGGAGAACAATGCCGACCTACTCGTATGCCTGCAAGAAATGCGATCACGCATTTGATGTGCAGCAGGCGATGGCCGATGCAGCGCTAACCGAATGCCCAAAGTGTGGCGGCGAACTTAAGAAGGTTTTCGGCAACGTGGGTGTGAGCTTCAAAGGCTCGGGTTTCTACCGCACCGATTCGGCTAAGCCGACCAGCAGCGAAAGCTGATTTATCCCCAGTGCGGCGGTTTGTCGCCCTTAAGCCGCGCATCGTTGTTGTCGCTGCGATCACCCCAAGCTTCTGGCGTTTCATCGAACGCGGCGGTGTCGAATAGCGGCTGAGGTCTCTTAGTGAGCTGCATTCCCAAACTCTCACCAATTCTCACGGCCAAGGCAGCGGGGTCAGAAAAAAGCTCAAAAGTGTGTACGCGAATTACACGCCAGCCCATGGTTCGAAGCAGCGCCGGACGCAGGCGAAGCTTCTCGCCCAGGCCATCGCCAACCAGATTCCAGTCGGGCAAAATCACAGCAGACTTATTGGCGTAAGACACCACCATCGGCAACGAGCCGCGATAGTTCAAGACCGCCCGAGCTCCGAGTTTCTTCAGACGAAGCGCAAGGTCTTCGAGCAGCGGGTCTGACTCGGCTTCTTCGTCTTCGTGTGCGGGAGCAACGGTCAAAACTTCGGCAAGCAGATGCGTTGCGAGCAAAGGGCTACTACCAACCAGGTTTTCGGCCGCGATGCAGCTAACAATATCGATTCGAGTTCTTGCGCTCACCAGCATGTTGGCTAGGTAGCGACGACCAAAAGTTTGCGTTAGGTCGCCCAGTTCTGCCGGTGCTTTGCCCGAACCATCTAGCCCAAAGCCAACCGAGAAGATGATTCGATCCGCACTGCGATGCGAGAGGGCGCCGATCGAGGTTATTTCAAACTTTTCGCGACCGTGAGAGTCGAACCATTCATCTAGTTCGGGCTTGTTCTTGCGCAAATTGTTGAGTGCCGACTCGATGCGGTCTGCGTGCAACCGCGATGCAGTTGCCACGAGCAGAGACTCCGACTGATGTTTTGCGGCGTGCTCAAGAATCAAGGCCGTTACCCGGTCGACTTCGGCATCTGGGCTCTCAACGGCGCTGGTGCCCTTGGTGTTCGAGCCGATGCCACTGGTGAGAATCTCGATTGTCAGGTTGCTCTGCCCAAGAAACTCGCGAGCGGTTGGCATGAAGTCGATTCGGTTTTGGTAGAACTCCCGGTTTATGAGCGAACCAAGGGCTTGGCCGTTTGCGCGCCAAGACTTTCGCAAGACCTCCCTGAAGAGGACATCCTTGGCGATCGCAAAAATCGACTTCGGATTGTCTTCTCGATGCAGCGGAGTTTCGTGCCATTCCACTTCAAACCCATCGGGTGCCGAGATGGCTTCGTCGCCAAAAACCACAACTTGATCGACTCGGCTGAGGGCGGCAAGGTTCTCGGCAACGGTGGTGCCCCCTGCATCGACGATAAAGGCGATGTCGAATCTTGCATCGCGCGCAATCTGTGCGGGCAGTTCGTAAGGCGAAACCATGACCACCTGCAGCAGGGTCTTCGAAAGGTTTGGTGCCAGCTCGGCGATAGCGGCCAGGCTTGCGCTTCGAGTGCGCAGAGATTGCTTAAGAGCAGCGGCCTCAACGCTGTGTGCTGCCAAAGAGCTATGCCAGCTTTTCGACAAATCGCTTGCTAGCGCTCGAGCACCGACTTCAACGAGTTGCTCATCTGCAATGGTGAAGTCTTCTTCGAGAGTGTCGATTTGCTCGGCTGTGTACTGCATCACCGAAGAGTCGCGAGCGACCAGGTATTCGAGCGCAGACTGCCACCAAGCTAAATCGAGTTCGAGCGAAATGAGCTCGCGACGAACCTTTAGCGCCGCTAGGTCTCGAGCGAGCGCTTCTAGGCCGGCTTCTTTGAGTTGCAAACGAATGTTGTTGCGCTTCTCAATTTCTTGCAACGGTTCAACATTCACAGCCATTGAGCTGAGGGTCGCCTGCAGTTCATGCAGCGAAAGCCTCGCTAAGAAAATCGAACTCTCGGAGTCATCCAAGTGAGTTTGCAACGTATTCAAGTCGGAGACAAAGCCCTGATAAGCCACCATTAGGTCGGTGATACCGGCCGGAACATCGGGTGCAGTTTCGTCGGTTGCAAAGCGACTCCAGGTTTCACGCTGTTCTTGCACCGCAACCAGAGACTGATTGAGGTCGCTCACGTGCATGCCTTTGCGAATGTATTCTTTGGCTAATTTCTTGAGGCGGCGACGGTTCGAACCCGACATTTCGTCTTTGTTTGAGCGCGGGCCGGTAGCCACAATCAGCTCG
>CANFPR010000142.1 GCA_947448975.1 Micrococcales bacterium
GCTGGAAATTCAGAGGTGATGTCTGGAGTGGCGGTAAACAGAATCGAGATCAACTGCGACGAGTCAATGTCGTTCGCGTGCAAAGTCTTTGAAAGCAACTCCGCAGTCGACTTGAGCAGGTGCTCGCGCTCATCGACATCGAGCTGAATCGCTCCTCTAATCGCCCTTATAGCCACGGCTAAAACCTCTTCTTGTTATCCGGTCTGGAACGCTGGCCACCGTCTGATGAAGATTTAGGTGGCCGAGGTGCTCGCGGGGTTTTACCCTGAGCGGCCTTCAGCAAAGCTCCAACTTCGATTTTACTAAGGTGGCGCACGTGTCCGACCTTGAGTGTGCTCAGGTGAATAGGCCCGAACTGCTTGCGCACCAGCCCGGTCACCGGGTGCCCAACGTGATCTAGCATTCTGCGAACAATGCGATTGCGGCCCGAGTGAAGAACAATCTCAACGAGTGAATCGCCACGAGACTTGTCGATCACCCTGGCGCGGTCGGCTTTGATGAACCCATCTTCAAGCTCGAAACCGCTGATTAGCTTGTGCAGCGTTGCCGGAACCACGTCGCCCACGACGCGAGCAACATAGGTCTTTTCAACTCCAAACGAAGGATGCGCGAGCTGATTGGCCAATTCTCCGTCGTTGGTGAGCAAAAGAAGACCGGTGGTTTCTGCATCCAAGCGGCCAATGTTGAAGACGCGATCAAAATCGATTACAAACTGGCTCAGGTCGGGGCGGCCCTCTTCATCGCTCATGGTCGAAATCACGCCAACCGGCTTATTCAGAGCAAGGTAAACCCGACTGGTGTCGAACTGCACAGGTACACCGCGAACGGTCACCTTGTCGGTGGTCGGGTTGACGCGCGAGCCAAGTTCGGTAACCAACTTGCCGTTGACCTTCACCTGCCCCTTGACGATTAGATCTTCGCAAGCTCGACGTGATGCCACACCAGCAGCCGCGAGCGCCTTTTGGAGTCGTATCTCGGCATTCTCTAGGGGAACATGCTCGAACAACACTTCTTCGGTGGCGTCCATTGAATCATCGTCGAAATCTTTAGTGCTGTTCATCAAAATCACTGCTCGCATCTGGCAAATAAGGGCTGATGCGAGGTAGCTCATCGAGCGAGTTGATGCCGAGCAACTCGAGCATCAGGTCGGTGGTTCCGAAGTGCACGGCACCGGTTTCGCTGTCGGTGTAAAGCTCCGAGATTAAACCGCGGTTTAGTAGTGTGCGCACAACGCTGTCGACGTTTACTGCTCTAATGCTCGCAACTTGGCCTCGAGAAATGGGCTGCTTATAGGCGATGACGGCAAGCGTCTCGAGGGCAGCCTGGCTCAGTTTGGTTGGGTTCTCGTTGGCAATAAACATTTTCACGGCCCAGTCGAATTCTTGGCGAACGAAGATTCGCCATCCGCCGCCAACTTCGCGCAGCTCGAATCCGCGTTTCTGGGAGTCGTACTCATCTCGGATTGCGTGTACCGCGTCGCGCACAACGTTTACGGGTTGCTCGAGCGCCGTGGCGAGTACAACCAGCGACACCGGCACGTCGGTGATCATGAGGATTGCCTCAAGTGCGCCGGGGATTTCTTGGTCAGAAAGGCCGACCGCAACCGGTTGTTCGGGCATAACATCACTCGTCATAGTCGGCTCCTAGGGTTGCCAGTCGATCATCGTCAAAATCTGCGTCACGCCAAATGAGCGTTAGCTCACCCAGCGGGTTGTCTTGGGTAAAGCCAAGTGCATCGAGTCGGTAAAGTTCCAAAATCGAGAGAAATCTGGCCACGACCACTGCCCGTTCGGTTACTTCACGGATGATCTCAAAGAACGTAACCTTGCGGTTCGCGCGCAGCAGGTCAACCACGATTCTGGCTTGCTCGCGAATGCTTACTCGTGAGGCATGCAGGTGGGTGAGGCCAACCATCGGAATCTCGCGTGGTCGCATGGTTTCTTCTGCGAGATGCGCCAGGTCTTCTTTGGTGATGGTCCAGACCAGTTCGGGTTGCTGGTTCTTGAAACGCTCCTCGATGCGAACATCCCTGGCAATGCGGTCGCCTTCAATGTTGATGGCGGTGTTGAACCAGGTGGCGATCTCTTTGAACGCGCGGTATTGCAGCAATCGGGCGAAGAGCAGGTCGCGAGCCTCTAGAAGTGCAACGTCTTCGGCATCAACCACTTCACCCTTTGGAAGTAATCCAGCAATTTTGAGGTCGAGAAGCGTGGCGGCGATTACCAAAAACTCGGATGCCTGATCCATTTCTTCGGCGTCATCGAGTTGTTTGAGGTACGAAATGAACTCATCGGTAACTTTAGAAAGCGAAACCTCGGTGATGTCTACCTGGTGCTTCGAAATGAGGCTCAAGAGCAGATCGAATGGACCCTCAAAGTTAGACAGGCTAACCGCAAACGCGGAGCCTTTCTCGGATGCTTCGACCAGCTCCGGGTTATGGAGCGTAGCCACGTGCCACTAGCTCTCTAGCGACGGTTCGGTAAGCCTCAGCAGCTTCGGAGTCTGAAGCAAACGAAGTGATTGGCTCAGCGGCCACGGTCGCATCTGGAAACTTAACTGTGCGGTTAATGACCGACTTGAACAGTTTGTCGCCGAAGTGGTCGCGCAACCGGTCCAGTACTTCACGCGAGTGCAAGGTGCGTGGGTCATACATGGTTGCTAGAACACCATCGAGCGAAAGTGTGTCGTTGGTGGTTTCTTGAACCTTTTTGACGATGTCTTCGAGAATGGCAACACCGCGAAGAGCAAAGAACTCGCTGGCAAGAGGAATGATCACGCCGTGTGCTGCCGTAAGGGCGTTTACGGTTAGCAGCCCCAGCGAAGGCTGGCAGTCGATGATGATTAGGTCGTAGTCAGGCGCAACTTTTTTCAAGATGCGGGCCAAAATCTTCTCGCGAGAGAACTCGTTGACGAGCTTCATTTCGGCTGCCGAAAGTTCGATGTTGGCCGGAATGACGTCGAGACCCTCGATGGCGGTGTGCTTGATTGCGGTTCGCGGGTCGATGCTCGAGTCGAGCATCAACTCGTAGATCGTTATCTCGTCGTGGGCGACGATGCCCAAACCGGCTGACAGTGCGCCCTGTGGGTCGTAGTCGACCAGAAGAACCTTGCGGCCGTATTCAACCAAGGCTGCAGACATGTTGATTGCGGTGGTGGTCTTACCGACTCCACCCTTTTGGTTGCACATGGCAATGATTCGAGCGGGGCCGTGTGAAGCCAGTGGCTTGGGCTTGGCAAAACGGGTATCTGATGCCTTTGGCTTGGCTGCCATGTGTACTCCGCCTCTCGCTCGAACGATGCCTATAGCCTACCGCCGTGCACGCGGATGTGCGGTCGAATA
>CANFPR010000143.1 GCA_947448975.1 Micrococcales bacterium
GTTAGCTTGCCGAACTCGACACGTGACTGTGCCTGCTCGATGGTCTGACCGTTTACCGAGTCGATGCGCACGATGGCGTTGAACTTTTGACGTCCTACACCTTCGCCGTCGCGAGGCTGGCGGATTGCGCCAACCACAGCGTCGCCCTTACGTAGTCCGTACTTCTTTACCTGACCGAGTGACACGTAAACGTCGTTTGGTCCGGGTAGGTAGCCGGTGGTGCGCACGAATGCGTAGTTTTCGAGAATGTCGAGAATACCCGCAACGGTGACTAGAACGTCATCTGGAGAGATCTCTGGTTCGGCTTCTTCACGGTCGTTGCCTCCGTTGCCACCGCGGCGACGTCCATCGCGATCGCGGTAACGGTTGCGGTTGCGGTTGCGGTTGCCCCCGCGACGGTCATCGTCGAAGTCGCGGTCGCGGTTACGGTCGCGGTTGTTGTTGCCGTTGCTCTGGCGGTCTGAAGAGTCAGAGTCGTTTGAGTTGTTGTCGTTTGATTCGCTGTTCTGGCGGTCGCCCGAGTTGCCGCGGTTACGGTTGCGGCTGCGGTTCTGTGAACGCTCGCCACCTTCGCCGTTGCTCTCGGATGCCGGAGCGCTCGAGTTGTTCGATTCGCTCGAGCTCGAAGCTTCGGCGCTAGCGCCTTCGGCTGCGGCGGCTGGGCGACGACGGCCACGTGCTGGGGCGTCGGTCTTTGGTTCTGCTGAAGCTGCTGATTCAACCGGAGCCGAACCTGGCTCTGCGGTTACGCGTCGGCTGCGGCGAACCGGCTGGGCGTCGTTTTGGATTTCATCCATGATGTTTGATAACTCTTTCTGGTCTTCTTGCGGTTGACGATTTCGTTTTGGGAGGTTGTCACCGCGCACGCTATGTGCGTGATCGCATTATTTGCGAGGATTTCACCAATCGCAGTTGGGGCTAGTTGCCGCCAGAACCTGCGTTAATTTCTTGGTGCACCACAACAGTAGCACCTTTAAAGTCCACGGCAAGTAGCAATGCTCTCCACTGTGGATAATTCTTCTCGGCCAGTTTGGCTGCCTCGATGCGCTCGAGCGGGTCGCTAGCAAGCACTAAAACCGATGGGCCAGCACCCGAAACCACGGCAGCGTGCCCGTGTGAACGCATCAGCTGAACTACAGCTTCGGTCTCTGGCATGGCCGAGGCGCGGTAATCCTGGTGAAGGCGGTCTTCGGTAGCTGCCAGCAGAAGTTCGGGGCTCTGGGTCAGCGCGGCAATGAGCAGAGCCGAACGCGAAACATTGAATACGGCATCGTCGTGAGGTACCGACTCGGGCTGAAGCGAGCGAGCCAAAGATGTCGACATCTTGTGGTTCGGAACCAGTTCGAGCGGCGAAACCCCGCGGTGAACGAACAGCTTCTTGTGGTGCGGGCCAACCTCGTCTTCCCAAGCGATGGTGAGGCCGCCGAAGAGAGCCGGCGCGACATTGTCTGGGTGACCTTCGAGTTCGGTAGCTAATTCGAGCAGCTCTTGAGAGGTGATCTCGACCACGCCATCGAGCAGCCCCTTGGCTGCGATGATTCCCGAAACCACAGCCGCGCCGGATGAACCCATGCCTCGGCTGTGCGGAATGTTGTTGTGAGCCGTGAGACGAAGATTAGGCATCGGCTGACCGAAGTGCTCGAACGTGTGAGCAATCGAACGAACTACGAGGTTCGATGAATCGGTTGGAACCTCACCGGCACCCTCGCCAATCACTTCAACAAAGGTTGGTTCGGCGACTACCTCAACTACGAGCTCGTCGTAGAAAGATAGTGCCATTCCGAGCGTGTCGAATCCTGGCCCGAGGTTTGCCGAAGTGGCAGGAACCTTGACCGTTACGCGACGACCAATTTTGAGCACTAGGCCAAGCCCAATCTTTCGGCTACTTCTTCGGCGTGGTTTGGAACCACGGTTGGCTGAATCTCGTTGCCGTTCTCGTCTTTCAATGCCCAGAGAGCATCTTTCAAGCCGTGACCGGTAACGGTAACCACGATTACCGAACCAGCCGGAACCAGCCCGAGTTTGGCCTGCTTTAGAAGACCAGCCGCACCCGTGGCCGACGAAGGCTCGACGAACACGCCGACCTCTTGAGACAAGAAGCGGTGCATCCAGAGAATGTCTGAGTCGAGCACGGCGCCGAACATGCCATCGGAGCACTCGCGAGCGCTCAGAGCCAAGTCGTAAGACGCCGGGTTACCGATGCGAATTGCGGTTGCGATGGTGTCTGGGTTTTTCACCGGGGTGCCGTAAACAAACGGTGCAGAGCCGTCGGCCTGGAAGCCCCACATCTTTGGCACCTGCTTGATGATTCCGCGGTTGAACTCTTCGAGGTATCCCTTGAAGTAAGCCGAGTAGTTGCCGGCGTTGCCAACCGGAAGCACATGGATGTCTGGAGCGCGGTCTAGGCGTTCGACAACCTCGAACGCGGCGGTCTTCTGACCCTCGATGCGATCGGGGTTTACCGAGTTGACCAGGTGAACCGGGTAGTTCTCGGCAAGGTCGCGAGCTAGGTCGAGGCAGTCATCGAAGTTGCCCTGCACCTGAAGAATTTGGGCCTTGTGCGCAACGGCCTGGCTCAGCTTGCCGAGGGCGATCTTGCCCTCTGGCACCAAAACAACCGACTGGATTCCGGCAGCTGCAGCGTAGGCTGCGGCTGAAGCAGAGGTGTTTCCGGTGGATGCGCAAATGACTGCCTTGGCTCCGTGACCAACCGCCTTAGAGACGGCCATGGTCATTCCGCGGTCTTTGAACGAACCGGTTGGGTTCATACCCTCAACCTTTAAGTAGACCTCGGCAGCTCCAACCAACTTGGCTAGAGCGGGTGCCTCAACCAGCGGGGTTCCACCTTCGCCGAGCGTAATGATCGGAGTCGATGCATCGACGTCGAGACGGTCGTAGTATTCGCGGATAACGCCGCGCCATTGGTGAGCCATTAGAGACCTTCCACTCGAATAACTGAGGTGATTGACTCGACGGCATCGCTGGCGGCGAGAGAACTTACAACGGCCGACAAAGACTTGTCGGTGGCTTCGTGGGTTCCTACCATCAGACTAGCGGTAGGGGTGGCTCCAGCCTTGGCAGGGTTAACCGACTGCTCAACCGTTTCAACCGAAACGCCGTGGTCTGAGAACACGGTGGCAATCTGTGCCAGAACTCCCGGACGGTCTTTGACCTGCAGGGTGATTTGGTAGCGCGTGTGAATGCGGTCGATTGGCAAGACCGGAAGGTTGGCGTGAACCGAGTCGGCAAGACCAGGCCCGCCGGCAACGTGACGCTTAGCAGCCGAAACCAGGTCGCCAAGAACTGCAGACGCGGTTTGAGTGCCCCCAGCACCAGA
>CANFPR010000144.1 GCA_947448975.1 Micrococcales bacterium
CCGCGGCGCGAGCTTGAGTAACGAGTTTTGCGTAAGTCTCAACCGAGAAGAACAGCTGGGTAACGGCAAAGCTTGCCCCGGCAGCCACCTTGAGACCGAGAACCCGTAGGTCGTGCTGCATGTTCGGTGATTCGGGGTGCACCTCCGGAAAAGCTGCTACGCCGATTTCCAGGTTCGTGATTTGGTTGGCGAGTTCGACTAGCTCGAGCGCGGTCTTGATTTCGCCTTCGGCAAGTGCGTTGGGGTTGTCTTTGGGCGGATCGCCACGAAGCGCAAGGATCGCCGCGGCACCTGATTGCTCGAAACGTTTGATCAGTTCGGTGGTGCTTGCTCTTGACGCACCGACACAGGTTAGGTGCCCGATGGTAGGCACAACCGGGGCCATGTGGTCGAGCACTGCCAGAGATCGCTCACGGTTTGAACCGCCAGCGCCGTAGGTCACCGAGACGAAATCGGGTGACAGCTCATTGAGTTGATCGAATGATTCGTAGAGCGCAGCGTTGGCTGAGTCGTCTTTGGGAGGGAAATATTCAAACGAAAGCGTCGCCCTGCCGTCGGCCTTGGCCTTCTCGACGATGCTTTTCATGGGCTAACCGGTTACCTTGAACGTTTTGGGGCGAACTAACTCGCGGGGTTGAGCACAAGTTTATCGCCTGCCCGAAGGTTAGAATTTAGTTTCTATGTTCTCAGCCCGTTCAGCCGCCCTCATCCAAGCCATCTCATCTCGCGTGGTGGTCGCCGACGGCGCCATGGGAACAATGATTCAATCTGCTTCCCCTTCGATGGATGACTTTCAAAACCACGAGGGCTGCAACGAGATTCTCAACGTGACTCGAGCAGACATCATTGCCGACATTCACCGCAAGTATCTGGCGGCCGGTTCGGAGGCAATCGAAACCAACACCTTCGGTGCAAACTGGGCCAACCTAGCCGAGTACGGCATAGAGTCTCGCATCGAAGAGCTTGCCGAAGCTGGCGCAAAGATTGCCCGCGAAACGGCCGACGAGTTTTCTACTGAGTCGAACCCACGCTGGGTGCTCGGTTCGGTAGGCCCAGGCACCAAGTTGCCAACGCTTTTGCACACCACCTTCGGGGTGCTGCGCGATGCCTACCAAGCTCAAGTCGAAGGGCTCATTCGCGGTGGGGTAGACGCGGTGCTCATCGAAACCGCTCAAGACCTGCTGCAGGCCAAAAGCGCCGTAGTCGGCGCAAAGCGAGCCATGTCCCAACTCGGCCAGTCGGTGCCCATCATCGTCTCGGTAACCATCGAAACCACCGGAACCATGCTTCTCGGTTCTGAAATCGGTGCGGCTCTCACTGCCCTGACCGCCCTAGGTATCGACGCGATTGGTCTCAACTGCGCTACCGGTCCAACCGAAATGAGCGAACACCTTCGCTACCTTTCAAAGTTCTCGAAACTGCCACTGGTGGTCATGCCAAACGCCGGGCTTCCGGTGCTCACCTCCGATGGCGCTCACTACCCGCTCGGCGCTGCCGATCTGGCTAGCGCACAACTCCAGTTCGTTCACGAGTACGGCGCTGGATTGGTTGGCGGATGCTGCGGAACCACGCCCGAGCACATCGCGGCAATTGCGTCGGCGGTTCAGAACCAAACTCCATCGCGACCAACCTGGGTAAACGAGCCGGGGCTCGCCAGCCTCTACCAGCACCAACCTTTCGACCAAACCATGACCTACCTGTCAATCGGTGAGCGAACCAACGCCAACGGTTCAAAGGCGTTTCGCGACGCGATGCTCGAAGGTAACTGGGATGAATGCCTCGAAATCGCTAAATCGCAGACCCGCGAAGGTGCACACGCTCTAGACGTTTGCGTCGACTACGTGGGGCGCGACGGCGCCGCCGACATGCGTGAATTCGTTAGCCGCCTAGTTACTTCAACGACTTTGCCAATCGTGCTCGACTCAACCGAACCAGGTGTTCTCGAGGCTGGGTTGGAGTGCATTGGTGGCCGAGCCATGATCAACTCGGTGAACTACGAAGACGGCGATGGGCCAACCTCGAGGTTTGCCAGAATCATGCCTCTGGCAAAGGAGCACGGCGCTGCCGTAGTCGCCCTGACCATCGACGAAACCGGCCAGGCGAGAACCGCGCAAACCAAGTTTGAAATTGCCAAGAGACTCATCGATGACCTTCGTGCCAACTGGGGGATGTCGCTCTCCGACATCGTGGTTGATACGCTCACTTTTCCGATTGCCACCGGCCAAGACGAAACGCGCAGAGACGGTTTGGAGACCATCCAGGCCATTGCGCAACTCAACCACGCCTATCCCGGCGTTCAAACCACGCTCGGTATCTCAAACATCTCGTTTGGTCTGAGCCCAGCTGCCCGACACGTGCTCAACTCCGTGTTTTTGCACGAGTGCACCAAAGCCGGTCTGACCTCGGCAATCGTTCACGCGGCTCGAATCATGCCGCTCTCGCAGATTCCAGAAACTCAACTCAAAGTCGCCCTCGACCTCATTTACGACCGTCGCGAATACGACAGCGACGGCAATGTCACATTCGATCCGCTAACTCGTCTGCTCGATGAGTTTTCGGGAGTCGACTCGGTCACTGCAAAACAGACCCGAGCATCTGAGCTTGCTGCCATGCCTTTGGAGGCTCGTCTGCAGCGGCGCATCATCGATGGCGAGAAGAAGGGGCTCGAACTCGACCTCGACGAAGCGCTAGCCACGGGCATCCCTGCGCTTCAGATCATCAACGATCACCTGCTCGCCGGCATGCAGGTTGTTGGTGAACTGTTTGGTAGCGGCGAAATGCAGCTACCTTTCGTGCTGCAGAGCGCTGAGGTTATGAAGACCTCGGTGGCCTACCTAGAGCCGCACATCGAAAAGACCGACGACTCGGGTAAAGGCAAGATCTTGCTGGCCACCGTTCGGGGCGACGTTCACGACATTGGCAAGAATCTGGTCGACATAATTTTGAGCAACAACGGTTTCGATACCGTCAACATTGGCATCAAGCAATCGGTAAACGAGATTCTGCAGGCGGCCGAAACGCACGACGTCGATGTCATCGGCATGAGTGGGTTGCTAGTCAAGTCGACTCAGGTGATGAAAGAGAACCTCGAAGAGATGAATCTTCGCGGTGTGGCTACTCGCTGGCCGGTGATTCTCGGAGGCGCAGCTCTCACCCGCGCATTTGTTGAGCAAGACCTTGCCGAGATCTACGAGGGCGAGGTTCGTTACGCGAGAGACGCGTTCGAAGGTCTTCGCCTCATGGATGCACTGGTGAAGTTCAAGCGCGGCGAAGCCGTCGAACTTCCGGCACTCAAAAAGCGCGTTACCCCGAAGGGCAACCTGCTCGAA
>CANFPR010000145.1 GCA_947448975.1 Micrococcales bacterium
AAAGCCAGATTTGACCAAGCTGATGAAGTTGGCAACCGCCTGCGGGGCTTTCTTGCCATATAGGTCAAAAGTAACTTTGGTCTTGTTTAGGGTCATAGCGCCGGTCCAGTCTCGGTTTTCGGCGAGGGTCGGTGACGGCACCTTGGAGTCGTTGCTGTTGACAATGGTCGGAGTTGGGGTCGGAGCGCCTGCTCCCACGGTGAAATAAGCAAATTGCGAGCTGACTGCCACGACTACAGCTGCCAAAGCAACAATCAGCGAAACGCGATTGTCGCGTTTGCGAGTGGCCACGTTGTCGTTCTGAGCAACGAGTTTGACCTCGTAATTTTTAAGGCGGTCTTGCGCCGCCTTAGAAAGCTTGTCGTTCTTAGCCACGATTCCTCCGAGTTGATGACTAAGCAAGTCTAACGATTACGCGAGTGCAGTTTGAGGGTTTCGCTGGGGTAGTTGACTTACTCTTTACACATGGTTGATCAACATCGTTTTCTCAGCAGCACGCCGCTTGCTGCCAGGATGCGACCGTCACGCCTAGAGGAAGTTGTGGGGCAAACCCAAGCGCTGTCGCAAGGCTCTGCGCTTAGGCGTCTGGTTGAAGCGGATCGCCCAAAATCGAGTTCAATCATTCTTTGGGGTCCTCCTGGTACGGGTAAAACCTCAATCGCTAACCTCATTGCCAGCGAGAAAGCAGTTAACTTCGTGCAGCTGAGCGCAATCACAGCAGGCGTGAAGGAAGTGCGCGAGGCAATCGAGACCGCTAAGACCGATCTAGGCCTTTACCAGCGACAAACGGTGCTCTTTCTCGATGAAATCCACAGGTTTTCCAAGTCACAGCAGGATTCACTGCTGCCTGCCGTTGAAGCTGGGTGGGTTGTCTTAATTGCAGCGACAACCGAGAACCCTTCGTTTGCCGTTATTTCACCGCTGCTCTCGAGATCGCTGGTGGTGCAGCTGGAGCCCATTGCTCAAGAGGAAATCGCCAAGGTGCTAGCTTCCGCTCTCGCCGATGAACGAGGCTTTGCAAATCAAGCAACGCTCACCAGCGAGGCCGCAGAACGAATACTCGCCTGGGCTGCTGGAGATCTTCGTCGCGCACTCACGATTCTGGAAGCTTCGGCAGCCGCGGCTTATGAGCGAAACCCCGAGCCTGCAACACTGATTGAGATTATCGACGCCGATGTCGTTTCTTCAACAGCTCGGGCAGCAAATCGCTACGACCGAGTGGGCGACCAGCACTACGACATCATTAGCGCCTTCATCAAGTCGGTGCGTGGGTCCGATGTCGATGCGGCAATTCACTACCTCGCACGCATGATCGACGGGGGAGAGGATCCACGGTTTATCGGTAGGCGACTGATCATTCTCGCTGCCGAAGATGTTGGCTTGGCCGACCCCTCTGCGCTGTCGCTAGCAGTTGCCTGTGCCGAAGCAGTTGCCCTGATTGGTATGCCAGAAGGAAGAATTCCGCTTTCGGAAGCCACGATCTACCTGGCACTCGCACCAAAGAGTAACTCCGCGTACAACGCAATCAACGACGCGCTGAGCGACGTGGCAAAGGGCTTAGTGCCTGCTGTGCCAGCGGCCATGCGTTCTACTGAACTATCTACTGCCTCCGCTAAGGCCACGGGGCACGGATACCGGTACCCGCACGATGACCCAAAAACCGTTCTACAACAGCAGTACGCCGATGAAGCCGTACTTACCAAGACGTATTTCAAGCCAAAAGCCGTGGGCAGGGAATCTGCGTTCGTCGAGCTGTGGTCAAAGCTAAAAGAAATCATTCGAAAAACTAGCTAGCACACTAGAGTTTGGTGACCTACCCCTGCTAAACTGAGCAGGTTGTCAACCTGTCTCTCAATCGCGGCTGTGCGAGAGGCACCGGGTGATTCGCCTAATAGCCGGGGCGAACATGACTTGAAGAAATGCTGGCTCTAAAGCATTTCCCTTATCCGCTATATCCATCTTCGAAAGGACCACGTGTCTAAATCCACACGTACCCGCAGCAAGACTCGTTTGTCTCGCGCACTCGGACTAGCCCTCACCCCGAAGGCTGCCAAATACCTAGAAAAGCGTCCATATGCTCCAGGTGAGCACGGTCGCACTAAGCGCAAGGCCGATAGCGACTACGCAGTTCGTCTTCGCGAAAAGCAGCGTCTACGCGCCCAGTACGGTATTCGTGAGGCTCAGCTTCGCAACACCTTCCAGGAAGCAAAGCGCGCCGAAGGCCTAACCGGTGAAAACCTGGTTGAGCTTCTAGAAATGCGTCTCGACGCTCTGTTGCTTCGTTCGGGTTTCGCCCGCACGATCGCTCAGGCTCGTCAAATGGTTGTTCACCGTCACATCCTCGTAAACGGCGAGCGTGTTGACCGCCCATCCTTCCGCGTGAAGCCTGGACAGTTGATTCACGTTCACCCTAAGAGCGAAGGCACCGAACCTTTCCAGGTTGCAGCCGCCGGCGGTCACGTTGACGTTCTTCCACCAGTACCTGGTTACCTAGACGTTCAGCTAGACAAGCTTCACGCAACGCTAGTTCGCCGACCAAAGCGCTCAGAGGTTCCTGTGACCTGTGAAGTTCAGCTTGTGGTTGAGTACTACGCTGCACGATAGTTAGATTCGAAGGAGTCCTGATGAGCATCGGAGATATCGCAGCACTAGTTGCTGCAATTGCGTTTGCGGTGCTTTCACTAGCGGCAACCATTCCGCTAATCAAGCTCGGTAGAACCGTCGACGAAGTAAGTGATTCGATCAAATCGATCACCGACGGAATCGAACCGGTGCTCTCAGGGCTCTCCGAAACTGTCACAGAAACAAACAAGCAGCTGGCCAAGATCGACAAGATCACCACCAGCGTTGAAGAAGTAACCCTAAACATTGCGTCTCTGAGCGCAGTCTTTGCTCAAGCCGTTGGCGGTCCGCTCATGAAGCTCGCTGGCTTGGGAGTTAGCCTTTCCAAACTAATCAAAGGCAAGAAGTAATCATGAAGAAACTTTTCTGGCTCGTATCTGGCATCGCCGTTGGCATGGCTGTGGCCAAGCAAATTGAAACCAACCCAAAAGCCAAGGCACTAGCCGATGACGTAAAGCGCACGGCCATTGAATTCGGCACTGCCTTTGCCGAGGGTTTTGCAGAGCGCGAGGCTGAGCTTGACACTCCTGTCGCTAAAGCACCCTCTAAGAAGTCACCTGCCGCTTCGAAAGCCGCAGCAAAGTAAACCGTGAAAACCGCTGAAATCAAGCGGCGCTGGCTCAACTTCTTCGAGTCAAAGGGCCACACCGTAGTTCCATCCGCTTCGTTGATTAGCGAAGACCCTTCACTTCTATTCACCGTTGCT
>CANFPR010000146.1 GCA_947448975.1 Micrococcales bacterium
CGTCAAAGAATTCTCGCGCGATGTTAGCGAGATCGTTTTCATCGAGCGCTCTTGGTGAACTCGACTTGGTCACAATCAGGTGATCGAAACTTTCGGAGAGCGCAGACAGGAGGCCCGCGGCATCCTTGTCGCCAAGCACGCCAACTACGCCAATGGTCGCAGGTGCGGCAAAGAAGTCTTTGAGAGCGTTAGCCAGCGACTGCGCACCGTGAGGGTTATGAGCCGCATCGATGACGGTGAGCGGATCACGCGAAACCACCTGTAGGCGACCGGGAGATGTTGCGTCGGCAACCGCGATTCTAAGAATCTCGTCAGAGATGGGCACGGTTCCACCGCCCAAGAAGCTCTCAACCGCGGCGATAGCGAGAGCAAGGTTCTCCGACTGATAAGCGCCATAGAGGGGAAGATACAAATCTGGGTAAGCGCCGGCAAGTCCCTTTACGCTGATGCGCTGGCCGAAGCCATCGATGCTTGCAGCAAGCACCTGAAAGTCGTTGCCGAAAACCGACATTTCGCCAGCCTGGTCGATGGTTTTGGTAGCCAGCACCTCGAGAACGGCATCGGATTGCGCACTGGTTACCACGAGTGCGTCTGGCTTGATGATGCCCGACTTAGTCTGCGCGATCTCTTCAACGGTGTTACCTAAGCGATCGGTGTGATCGAGTGAGATGGGCGTGAACACGGCTACATCGCCATCGGCGACATTTGTGGAGTCCCACTCGCCGCCCATGCCTACCTCGAGAACCAGCACATCAACCGGAGCATCGGCGAAAACCGCAAACCCCAGCACTGCAAGGGCTTCGAAGAACGTCAACTTGGTGTCGCCCGATGCCTCGAGCTCTGCATCGACCATTTCGAGAATCGGAGTGATGTCGTTGTAAACCTCGTAAAGCACTTCGTTCGAAACCGGTTCGCCGTCGATGGCCATGCGCTCGTTGAGCGAAACCAAATGAGGGCTAGTGAACCTTCCGGTTCGAAGGCCGTGCTCGCGAAGAATTCGCTCAATAAACCGAGTCGTTGAGGTCTTTCCGTTGGTGCCGGTTACGTGAATGACTCGGTAAGACTTTTGAGGGTCTCCGAGTAGTTCAACCGCCCGGCGAGTTGGTTCTAAGCGCGGGCGAAGCTTGTGTTCAGGAATGCGCTTAACCAGCTCATCTTCTACAAACTTGGCCTTGGCGGCCCACAGGGAATCGTCGCTCAAAGCTTGGCTACCGAAATCTCTAGCGATTGGTCGTCACCGACGGGGACTCCCCCAACGACATCTGCCTCAACCAAATCGAGCTCGAGCGAAAGCGTTTCACTCTTAATCAGTTCTGCGTGGGCACGCACCGCCGAGGCGGTCTCAGAGTTTGCTCGAACGCTCAAACTGATGCGGTCGCTGACATCGAGCCCGGCATCTTTACGAGCCTGCTGAATCTGTCGAATCACGTCTCGAGCCAAGCCCTCGGCGGCAAGCTCTGGGGTGACCTTGCCGTCGAGAATGATGAACCCGCCGGCCGAGAGAATACCGATCTGGTCGGTAGGTGCTTCGTCGCCTGTGCTGGTTAGGTCGGCAACGAGGTCGAGTTCGTACTCGCCCTCAACCAGTTCGACTCCACCGGCAATCACCTTGCCATCAACCTGCGACCAGTCGCCGGCTTTTGCTGCCTGGATGACCGATTGAACGTTCTTACCAAGGCGAGGGCCTGCGGCACGGGCGTTTACGGTAAGTCGCTTGATGACGCCAAACTCACTTGCGCTGTCGAGCGAAAGCTCAACCAAAGCAACCGACTTGACGTTGAGTTCATCGGCAATCAAGTCTGCAAACGGTGCGAGCTTCTCGGCGTCGACCGTGACAACGGTGAGCTTGCTTAGCGGAAGACGAACCCGAAGGAATGCGCCCTTGCGAAGGCTCTGCGCAACCGAAGAAACTTCACGAACCTGATCCATGGCGCGCACGAGGTCATCGGCTGCCGGCAGAAGGTTGGCGTTTGGCCAGTCTTGCAAGTGAACCGAGCGCCCGGCGGTTAGTCCGCGCCAAATTTCTTCGGCGACCATCGGTAGCAGAGGAGCCGCGACCCGGCACACGGTTTCGAGCACGGTATAGAGCGTGTCAAACGCCTCGGGTGCGCCCTCCCAGAAGCGATCGCGTGAGCGACGCACGTACCAGTTGGTTAGAACATCGGCGAAGTCACGAAGACGCGCGGCCGCCGAGTAGGAGTCGTAGTGGTTGAGGTCGTTCTCTACTCCGTTGACCAGATCGCGAGTCTTCGCCAAAAGGTAGCGGTCGAGTACATCCTGGCTGTCATACGAAACCTTGGCCTCGTAGTTGGCGGCGTTGGCGTAGAGCGAGAAGAAGTAGTAGGTGTTCCAGAGCGGTAGCAAGAACTGACGAACGCCTTCGCGAATGCCCTGTTCGGTGACAATGAGGTTGCCGCCGCGCAAGATTGGGCTCGAAAGCAGGAACCAACGCATTGCATCGGCGCCGTCGCGGTCGAAGACTTCGTTGACATCCGGGTAGTTACGAAGCGACTTCGACATCTTCTGGCCGTCGTTGCCGAGAATGATTCCGTGCGAGATGGCCGACTTGAATGCCGGGCGGTCGAACAGAGCCGTCGACAAGACGTGCAGCGTGTAGAACCAACCGCGGGTTTGACCCACATACTCAACGATGTAGTCGCCGGGGTTGTGAGTGTCGAACCAGTCGCGGTTTTCGAACGGGTAGTGAACCTGAGCAAAAGGCATCGACCCAGACTCGAACCAGCAGTCGAGCACCTCAGGCACGCGACGCATGGTCGATTTGCCAGTTGGGTCATCGGGGTTTGGGCGAGTTAGGTTGTCGATCGTTGGTCGGTGAAAGTCGTCGATGCGAATACCGAAATCGGCTTCTAGCTCATCGAGCGAGCCATAGACGTCGAGTCTCGGATAGTTCGGGTCGTCTGACTTCCAAACCGGAATCGGCGCTCCCCAGAAGCGGTTGCGGCTAATCGCCCAGTCTCGAACATTTTCTAGCCACTTGCCGAACGAACCCTCTTTGGTGTGTTCCGGAGTCCAGTCAATCTGCTGATTGAGTTCGAGCATTCGGTCGCGAAGGGCGGTGGTCTGAACGAACCACGAAGAAACAGCCTTGTAGATCAGTGGGTTCTTGCAGCGGTAGCAGTGCGGGTAAGGGTGGTCGTATGACGCCTGCTTGAAGAGTCGACCGCTTGCTTTGAGCGAAGCGATGATGTTCTTGTTGGCATCAAAAACGTGCTGGCCTTCGAATTCATCGATGATGCTGTTGAACTC
>CANFPR010000147.1 GCA_947448975.1 Micrococcales bacterium
CCACGATCTTGGCGGCGTCGGTGGGAGTCGACGCTCTCACGTCGGCGACGAGATCGAGAAGCGGTGAGTCGTTCTCGTGGCCGATAGCCGAGATGATTGGGGTTGAAGCGGCCGCGGCGGCGCGAACCAGCGCTTCGTCGCTGAACACCAGCAACTCCATGGCAGCTCCACCGCCGCGCGCGATGATGATTACATCAACCTCTGGGTCGGCGTCGAGCGTTTTGAGGGCAGCAATAATTTCGGGGGCTGCCGAGTCGCCCTGAACCTTGGTATTGATTACCCGAAACTGCGCTTCTGGCCAGCGACGCGCAACGTTTTGCAGAACGTCTTTTTCGGCGTCAGACTTTTCGCCGGTGATCAAACCGATGCGGTTAGGTAAAAACGGCACCCTCTGCTTGCGGTCTGATGAGGTTAGACCCTCGGCAATCAAGGCTGCTCGCAGGCGTTCGAGCCTCTCGAGTAGGTCACCGAGACCCACCTTGCGAATTTGCATGACCTGCATCGAGAGCTTGCCCGATTTGGGCCAGAATTCGGTTTTCACCAGGGCAAGCACGCGGTCGCCAACCTTGAGGTCGGCCGGAAAAACCGCTGGATTCCAGGAGTGAGCCGAGATTCGAGCCTCTTGAGCAACATCTTTGAGGTCTAAGAAAACCGATGAACCCTTTGAGCTGAACTGTGCAATCTCACCTTCGACCCACAGGTTGCCGAGGCGAGAGATGTAATCTTTGAGGGTTTGTGAGAGGCGCGCAATCGGCCAAGGATCTTCGGCCGAAGAGTTGCGGCTCGGAGGCAGAGCAGACTCGTTGACGCCATCGGCTACAGCCGTTTCGTCTCTCATCGAGTCGGTCATGGAAACCCTTACCCCTGCTTACAATTGAGCAGGCAACGAGAAAAGGATAACCCTCCCATGCGACAAGATGGTTCTGCCAAGACAGTTCTGTTGGCTTCGCCACGCGGATACTGCGCCGGCGTCGACCGCGCGGTCATTGCCGTCGAAAAAGCACTTGACCACTACGGTGCACCCATCTACGTTCGCAAACAAATTGTTCACAATAAGCACGTGGTTTCTTCGCTAGAAAAGCGCGGCGCGATATTCGTTGACGAGGTCGATGAAGTGCCGGAAGGCAGCATCCTGGTGTTTTCGGCTCACGGTGTATCGCCGGCCGTGGTGGCAGCGGCCGAAGCCCGCGGGCTCAACACCATTGACGCCACCTGCCCGCTCGTTACCAAGGTTCACCGCGAGGTTCAGCGTTTTGCCCAAGAGGATTACGACATTCTTTTGATTGGCCACGAAGGGCACGAAGAAGTCGAAGGAACCGCTGGCGAAGCACCAGATAAGGTGCAGATTGTCGACGTTGCGATCGAGGGCGTTCGAGTGCGCGACCCCGAAAAGCTGATTTGGCTTTCGCAGACAACTCTGTCGGTAGACGAAACCATGGAAACCGTTGTTCGACTTCGCGAGAAGTACCCCACCTTGCAAAACCCGCCTAGCGACGACATTTGCTACGCCACCCAAAACCGCCAGGTTGCCATCAAGAAGGTAGGCGCTGACAGCGATCTTGTGATCGTGGTTGGCTCAGCAAACTCTTCAAACACGGTTCGTCTAGTCGAAGTTGCCTTGGATGCTGGCGCGAAGGCCGCATATCGCGTCGATTTTGCTAGCGAAATTGAAGAGTCATGGTTTGAAGGCGTCGAAACGGTTGGCGTTTCTTCGGGCGCATCGGTGCCTGAGGAACTGGTTGACGACGTGCTTGCCTATCTTGCCGAGCGCGGATTCGGCGACGTGCAGAACGTCACCACCGCCGAAGAAGACGTGCAGTTCTCGCTACCTAAAGAGCTTCGCAAAGACCTTAAGGCTGCCGGCAACGACGTCAGCAACAAAGCCAAACGCGGCTAAAGCGCAAGGTTTTCACAGGCACGAGCCAGGCTCAGTGCTTATTTGAAGTTGGTCTCTTTCACAAGCTTGCCGGTGCGATCAAAGGTCTTCCAAACCCCAACCTGCACGCCACTATCGAAAGTGCCAGAGCGCATCAGCGAGCCATCCTTGCGAAAAAACTCCCAAAAGCCGTGCATTTCGCCGTCTAGATAGTCGCCCTTAAAGCGAGGAAGCCCATTCTCGTAGAAAGGGCTTCCTGCTGACATTTGTGAAACCTTAGAGGCTCATCGACTTGCCGGCTGAGCCGAGCTCTTGAGCAGCCTCAACAACGCGAGCCGACATGCCGGCCTCGCCAACCTTGCCCCAAGCACGTGGGTCGTAAGCCTTCTTGTTGCCGACTTCGCCGTCAACCTTTAGCACGCCATCGTAGTTGGCAAGCATGTGGCCGGCAATTGGGCGGGTGAATGCATACTGCAGGTCGGTGTCGATGTTCATCTTGATAACACCGTGGCTTACCGCCTCGGCGATCTCTTCTGGAGTCGAGCCCGAACCGCCGTGGAACACTAGGTCGAATGGCTTGTCTTTGCCGTACTTAGCGCCAACAACAGCTTGGATGTCTCCAAGAAGTTCTGGGCGAAGCTTGACGTTACCCGGCTTGTAGACACCGTGAACGTTACCGAAAGTTAGAGCAACCATGTAGCGGCCGTTCTCGCCGAGACCAAGTGCCTCTGCGGTTAGTAGGCCATCGTCTGGGGTCGTGTAGAGGTGCTCACCCATACCGCCTTCAACGCCGTCTTCTTCGCCTCCAACAACGCCAACTTCGATTTCTAGAACCGCACCGATTCCGCTGGTTAGCTTGAGCATTTCTTGAGCAATCACGAGGTTCTCAGCCATCGGAACAGCCGAGCCGTCCCACATGTGAGAGTTGAAAAGCGGGTCTTGGCCGTTGCGCACGCGCTCTTGCGAGATGGCAATCAGCGGGCGAACAAACTTGTCGAGCTGGTCTTTGGCGCAGTGGTCGGTGTGCAGCGCGATGGTGATGCCGTAGTTCTTAGCAACTTCGCGAGCGAACGCAGCCATTGCAGCGGCGCCCGAAGCCATGTTTTTGATGGTTGGGCCCGACCAGTAGTCGCCGCCACCGGTGGTTACCTGGATGATGCCATCGGAGCCAGCCGCCTGAAGGCCAGCAAGAGCTGCATTAAGGGTCTGTGACGAAGAAACGTTGATCGCAGGGTAGGCGAAGCCACCGTTCTTGGCGCGGTCGAGCATTTCAAGGTATTGGTCTGGTGAAGCTACAGGCATGGGCTTACTCCTAATGCGTCTTTGGGGTTACCTATGATGTTACCAACAAAGGGTGTTCGAGAGCCGAGCCACTCAC
>CANFPR010000148.1 GCA_947448975.1 Micrococcales bacterium
ACCAGAGCCTTCACCGGGTCGACGGCCACTACCTTCTCGGTTTGCGAGTTGATGCGTTCGGGCGAGATCACCGTGTCATCTTGGTTCGCACGCACAGCCAGGTGCCCGTAATCGCGCAGGGTGAAGTAGACCACATCGGCTGTGTACTTTGAATACAGGGTGGTTGGGTCAATTTGGCGAAGTGCAATGATTCTGTGCCGCAGGTCGTTGGCGAGTTCAATGGCCAAAGTTGAATCGGCAACCTTTATGTAGGCACCGCCGCCAGACTCATCGGTAACCACCTTTATGCGACCAAAGCGGCGGAAAACGTCGTTGAGCAGATACTCCACGGGCTGGGGTAGTGCCATACCCGAGAGCTCAACCAGCGAATCGCGAATCTGCTCGATCGAATGCCCGCGTTCAAGGGCATAGCTAACGCTCAGCGGGGTGAGGCGAAAGTGCGAGGCCAAACCAATCGACTCGGCCTGAGCAAACTCTCGAAGCCGGTCTTCGGCTGCCACTTCTAGCGGGCCGGGGGCAACAATTGACAGGTCGGTTTGCAAAATGACTCGAGCCTGAAGCTGGGGCATGTGTTTGCCGATTTGGGCTGAGGCTTTCTTTAGGTCGCCTTGCAACGCAGGAAGCATCCAAGGTTGCGCGATGCCGTTCGAGGTTAGCCCAATCAGCTCGGCGTATTTGCAGAGCTTGTCTACCTTCGAGCCCGCGCTAGCATCGGCCAACGGAAAAATGTCGGTGAGGGCATCGAAGAACGTGCGTTGCGGCTGACTCTTTAAGGCTTGCGCAATTTCTTCGGCCGCAGAAACCGCCATGAGTTCGCGCCAGCGAGACACCGCCGACATCCAGCGTTGCTGATGTGATCCGCCTAACCAGGTAACCGCCATGTCACCTAGCATCCAGCGCGAATCCTTGGTTGTGGTGAGGTCGTTGAGGCGCGCAATCTCCCAAAGGTTACGAACTTCATCTAGGCCCAACCCCAGGTGCAAGCCGAAGCGCTTCACGTCTGGCAGCGCGAGACCAAACTTGGCAACTTCTCTGAGGTAACGGTGCTCGAGGTCGATAACGAACTCGGTTAACCCCTGAACCGATAGAAAACCACGGATGCCTGCGTCGTCAGCTGCCCGCTGCGCCTCGGCTTCGGTTGTCGAACCAGATTTGGTTGCTACCTTGAGCGAATTGGCAGATTTTGGTGTCGCCAGAGCCTGCCTAATTTTGAGAGCGAGTGGGTCGCCCGCGGTAGTTGTGCGTTTTCGGATGATTGCGAAGATCGGGTCTTTCGAAACATCGGGAACGCTGGCATCCATGAGTGCCTCGAGTCGAGAACTGTTTTGTGTGGCGAGCCAAGAATCGATCGACTTTGGCTGCATCAGTTGCTCGGCTAAGTCAAAGAAGTCTTTGGCATTGCTGGCCTGGGTGAGGCTCTGCCGACAGATGGCGATTAGTGCGTCATCGTCTAGTTCGAGTAGATGGCTCGCTAGTTCGAGGACGTCACTCATGAATTCTTATTTGGCTTCGCGAGCGCGACGGCGGAAACTTACGATCACCAGAGCGATGATGAGCAGCATGCCGATGGGGAGCCCGATGAACGGGAGCAGCGGTAGAAGGGCCGGAAGCGACTTCATGCCGGTCGCATAAGCGAAGAGTAGAAAGCCGATGATCAGAATCGAGAAGCCGATAACACCGACCGCCATGAAGGCGAGAACATTTTCTGCGCGCGAAGCGTTGTTCGCAGGGGATTTCTTGGGAGTAGCCATCCTTCTAGGATACCCTCGGCGATGACCCCTCTGGTAGGTAAACTAGTGTTTGCTTATTGAAAAGAGGTAGTCATGCCAACCGGCAAAGTTAAGTTCTTCGACGACGCCAAGGGATTCGGCTTTATCGCGTCTGACGAAGGCGCCGAGGTGTACCTGCACGTCAGTGCGCTGCCAACCGGCACCCTGTCTGTAAAACCAGGCACCCGTGTGGAGTTCAGCCTCTTCGATGGCAAGCGTGGCGCTCAGGCCACATCGGTAAGAATTCTCGAAGCGCCAGTGAGCCTCGCTCGTCGCGCGCGCAAACCAGCCGATGAAATGTCGGTAATCATTCAAGACCTCATTCGCCTGCTCGATAATTTGGGTGCTGGCTTAAACCGTGGCAAGCAGCCGGAGTCGGCTCAGGCATCGAAGATTGCGTCACTTCTGCGCAAGGTAGCCGACGAGCTGGATGACTAAGCGCAAAAGCCCTGACCTCGCAGATTTCGCTCGCGCTGCCGCGGTTGAATCAGCGAACGCATCGGTTGTCGGCGATTTCTTCGAAGTAGTTGACGAAGGCGACAACGTTTGGTCTTACCTTTACTCGTCAAAACTAAAGGGCTACCTCGACTGGCACTGGTCGGTTACCGTGTATGCCCCAGCTAAACAAGAACCAACCATTTCGGAAGTTGTTTTGCTGCCTGGCGCTGACTCGATGATTGCGCCAAACTGGGTTCCTTGGGCAGAGCGCCTCGCCGACTGGAAAGCGCTGCAGGCAGAACTTGAGGCTCAGGCGGCAGCAGAAGCGGCAGAGGCAGCCGAGTTAGAAGTTGACGAAGATGATCTAGAAACCGATATCGAATCGGAAATTGTCGATGTCGTGCTCAAGCACGATGAATCACTTGAAGACGAAGAGGCGTTAGCGCTTGCCGACTTTGAAGAAGGCGTAGATGCCGAGCAAGATACCGACAACGCAGGTGAACGGCCACCAAGGTCGGCCCGTCGGAACCGTCGCCGGAGCAATAACAAAAACCGCCAAGGTAATCGCCCAAAGGGCAATTCCGATAACAACGACCAGGCGTAGGTTCGTTTCAATCGGTGCAGGGTCGGGCTTGCGCTCGGAGTCTTTGATATAGAGCTTCATGTTCTTGAAGCTAACCCAACTGCTCAACTACGAAGTCGATGGCGCTGGTTAGCGATTGAACTTCGGCCAGGTCGGTAGCCACGAACGTTGCCACGCGCAGCTGGTTTCTGCCCAACTTACGGTAAGGCTCGACGTCTACGATCCCGTTTTGACGAAGCACCTTGGCAACCGCGGCGGCGTCTACCGACTCATCGAAATCGATGGTCACAACAACCTGGCTGCGGTGCTCTGGGTTAGAAACAAACGGTGTAGCAAAGCTCGAGGCCTCAGCCCAGTCGTACAAATGGTTTGATGCACTCTTGGTGCGCGCATCGGCCCAGCCCAAGCCGCCGTTTTCGTTAATCCAGTCGATCTGCTCGGCCAGCAAGAACAG
>CANFPR010000149.1 GCA_947448975.1 Micrococcales bacterium
GACATTTTGGGGAATCGAATCGATGCGCTACTTAGTTGTGTGTGACCACTCGGCAACTTACGTTGCTGGTGTTCAAAGCGCACTTCGTCGTCAGATTCGGGCGCTCGTTGAGGCAGGCCACCAGGTGGTTGTTGTGGCACCAAACGCCACCGAGGTCGACTTGCCGCTGGGAGCAGAAACAGTCGAACCGCCTAAGGCACGCGTTCAAGTTCCCATCGTGAACTTTCCGATTTACACCAACAGCTCGCGGGTGCAGAGATTCTTCGATGCCCTGATTGAAAGCGC
This sequence comes from Micrococcales bacterium, assembly GCA_947448975.1. GTDB lineage: Bacteria > Actinomycetota > Actinomycetes > Actinomycetales > Microbacteriaceae > Rhodoluna. The sequence continues at coordinate 286 of CANFPR010000149.1, forward strand.
CAACCCAGATGTCGTCGTCAGCCACTCAGAGGGCGGCCTGGCTGTTTCGTCAGCCAAAGCGGCCAAGGGCCGAGACATCCCGGTTATTCACGTTGTGCACAGTTTCTTCATCACACTCGACATGTGGGTGCCGTTGCCAACGAAGTTGATTGCCCGTCTCTATGAACGCCTCATGAGAATAGATTTTGCAAATCAAGATCTAAGCCCCAAGCGCCTCAATAACTTCTTACTCAACTACGTGCTGGCGTTTGCGAAATTTGCCGACGCCGTGGTGTCGCCATCGCAGCACCAGGCACGCGCCCTGCAAGAAGCCGGCATTGCAAACGTTGAAGTTATTTCTAACGTGACCGAGCTTGTCGAAACGGCTAGGCCACTGCCCGAGTTTAGCTCGCTCAAGATTGTTTGGGTTGGTCGCTTCTCACCCGAGAAACGTTTGGATGTTGCGCTGGAGGGCGTGCGCTTGGCACGTGCCGAACTCGATTCAATGGGGCTCGGCGCCGACCGAATTCATCTAGATGTTGTTGGGGGCGACCCGCGCGATGACGCGATCGCGACCTGGCACGGAAGAGTTTCGTCTCACCGCGTTGGCGAACTTCTCGATGCGAGCCACGCCGTGTTGCTCACCTCACACAATTTCGATAACCAGCCGATGGTGGTGCTCGAGGCCTTTGCGCGCGGGCGTGCGGCCATTTTGTCTGACCCCAAGCTAGCCGACGAGTTTGGCGCTGGGTCGATTCTGGCTCCAGACCCATCGGCCGAAGGTTTGGCGCGAACCCTGGTCGAGCTCGTAACCAACCCCGATCGCGTTTCTAAGGCAGCTTCTCACGCCCGTGAACTTTCTGCCCTGTCCACGGCAACCAATCACGTGGCAAAACTCGAGGCTCTTATATCTCGGATGACATCGCGCAAGTAGCGCTCTTATAAATGTCGGTGGGCGAGCGTAATCTGGGGACATTCTTGGTTTCTGTAGAGAGAAGTTGATTTGAGAGTTAGTAAGTCGGGCAAATGGGCGTTTGCTAGTCGCGACGTTTTTGCTGCCGCCTGCGAGCACTGCACCAGACTCGACATGGCCGTCGCTGCCAAGGTGCCCGAGATTCTCGCTAGGGTCGAGCCATTCACGGTCGACCTGAGCAAAAAGGTTCACGTCATTCAGGGCAACGAGTACGAAGACGCCATTTTCGCTGAGCTCGCCGAAAGCGTTGCACCCGGTGACTTTTTAGAATTCGATCGAGCAAACCAGAGCCTCGAATCCACGCTCGAGGCGCTGCGGGGCGGGGTGCCATTGGTCGCCCAAGCGATGTTCGTTCATAACTTTGGTGACTTTGAATGGATGGGCTACGCCGACCTTTTGGTTCGCGAAGACTTTGACCTTCGAGTTGGCGAAACCGGCAAGCTCGTCGCAGTGCATAACTCCAACACGTCGAACACCCAAGGCCAGCCGCCGGCTTCGCCGAAGTATGTGGTGTGGGACGTAAAGCATGCAAAGAGCCCATCGGCAAAGTATTGGAAGCAGATTGCCGGGTACGCCGAGGTGCTCGAGACTTACGGGCTGGCCAGCTCAGAACCACTCGGAGTGATTCTCTCGGGTAGAACGCTTGCCCGAAACGACTACCGAGCCAGCCTCGAAGAAATGCAAAAGGCACGCGAGACCTTGTTCGAGCGGTTATCGCTCGTCGCTCCCGCCGGCATCCAAGCAGACTTCGCACCGCTCACGTGCTGCGCCAGCCGCGGGGTTTGCGACGAGATCTACTGCTCTTACCCCGAACTCTGCGCGAAGATCCGCTATGAGCAAGATTCGCTCGAGCAGCTGCCGGGCGGGCTACCCCAGCACAGAGCAGCGCTGCAAGCCGCCGGAATCTTCACAACCGCGCAGTTGGCCGCTCTGTCGGAGTCGGCCACGGTGCCAAACCTTGCCCAAGCCTTGCTAGCTAAATATGTTCAGTGGTCAAAGGTTATTCAAGATGAGCGAACAAACGGGCCTTCGGTAATCCAAACGGCGAAGCCCTCCGATGTGGGCTTGCCCGCGCTAGATGCTGGCGACCTATTCTTCGACATCGAGTGGTTCAACCCCCTCGAGCAAGATGAACTCATCTTTATGTTTGGCGTAGTCGACTCGACCGACAAGTTCACGGCGTTCCTAGCCGACAACGTTGAACAGGAGCGCGTGGCCTTCGAGCAATTCGTTGCGTTTGCGAGCGACAACCTGCGTCGGCATCCCAGCAGCCACATCTACCACTACAGCGACCCCGAGCCAGGTCGCCTTCGCAAGCTCGCGGCGCGATATGGCGTTCTCGTTGCCGAGGTTGAGACCCTGGTAAACGCGATGGTCGACCTAAAACGCGTTGCCAAGGCATCGATCATGCCAGGATGCGGCGGCTACAGCATTAAGCAACTCGAGCGTTACTACAGCGCAGACTCAAAACTCAGCCGCGGTTCGCTGGTAAAAGGCGGAGACGACGCCATGTATCAGTACTACGAGTTTGTGCGCCTAACCAAGACCGGCCAACTGCCCGAAGCAGCCTTAGTGATGCAGGTTATTCGCGACTACAACCGCGACGACTGCCTCTCGACGAAGCTATTGGCCGAGTGGTTAGACTCGTTGAATACCTCAACCTAAACGGAGAACAGATGACGGCGCAGCGAAGGCACATTGTTCTTCGCGAGTTTCCGCCTAACCTCAACCGAACGGTGAGGCCAAGCTCTGAGTATCTTGAAACTACCGATGGCTCGTTGCCCGACGAAGACTACCTGGTACGAACCGACGCCAATGGGTACCTAGAAACGGGCAACGCCAACCGAGGTGCTATCCCCTTATACATTCTTGGTGACTCATTCAACGAGGCGGTCTTCGAACACGAGGGCCAACGATTTTCAGACATCTTTGAACGAAACCTAATAGAACAAAACCTCGACTACAGAGTGTTAAACGCC
>CANFPR010000150.1 GCA_947448975.1 Micrococcales bacterium
CCAGACATCGTTGTTGTTGTCGGTGCCGACCACGTTTATCGCATGGACTTCGCCCAGATGATCGAAGCGCACATTGCCTCGGGCAAGGGTGTGACAGTGGCGGCCATTCGCCAACCGATGTCGCTTGCCAACCAGTTTGGTGTGATCGAAGTAGATGCCAAGAACCCGAAGCGCATTGCCGCCTTCCTAGAGAAGCCAAACGACCCTAAGGGTTTGCCAGACTCCCCCAACGAAGTTCTAGCGTCGATGGGTAACTACGTGTTCACTGCATCTGCGCTTATTGAAGCGATTGAGCAAGACGGCGAACGCGATGACTCGAGCCATGACATGGGTGGCGACATTGTGCCTTACATGGTCGGTCGCGACGACGCCGGTGTTTACGACTTCACGTACAACCAGATTCCAGGATCAACCGAACGCGACCACAGCTACTGGCGCGATGTAGGAACAATCGATTCTTACTACGACGCTCACATGGACCTAATTTCGGTGATGCCGGTCTTCAACCTTTACAACGCCGAATGGCCTATCTTTACCCAGCAGATTAACCTTCCGCCGGCCAAGTTTGTGCACGACGGAGAAGGCAACCAGGGCCGCACCACCGACTCGATCGTGTCGCTTGGAACAGTTGTTTCTGGTGGTGTCGTAGAGCGCTCGGTGCTTTCGCCTTGGGTTAAGGTCAACTCGCACGCGCTGGTAACCGACTCGGTATTGCTCGACGGGGTGCAGATCGGTCGCAACTCAACCGTTCGACGCGCCATTCTCGACAAGGGTGTTGTTGTAACCGACGGCGCAATGGTTGGCATCGATCGTCAGCGCGACATCGACCGCGGTTTCACCGTTACCGACACCGGAATCACCGTGGTTGGTAAGGGTGTCGTAGTAAATCCGTGAGCCGTTTTCTCATAGTCCTCGATGTCGATTCGACGCTTATCGAAGATGAAGTCATTGAACTCTTGGCCGACTGCGCTGGTAAGCGAGTCGAGGTTGCCGAGATTACCGAACGAGCCATGCAGGGTGAACTCGACTTCGCCCAATCGCTAGAGGCACGGGTAGCCACACTGGCTGGGCTGCCCGATTCGGTTATCACCCAAACCTATGAGCGAATCCGCGTGACCCGAGGCGCTAAACAATTCATCGATGAGGTGCACTCCCGCGGTGGCAAGGTGGCGGCCGTCTCTGGCGGTTTCAATCAGCTGCTAGAGCCGCTTGCCAAAATGCTTCAGCTCGATTTCTGGCGAGCCAATGAACTCGAAATCGCTGGTGGTCAGCTCACCGGCAAAGTTGCCGGCGACATCATCGATCGCAAAGCTAAGGCCGATGCACTGGTTGAATGGGCGGCGGCATGCCAGGTGCCACTAGCTAACTGCATTGCGGTTGGAGATGGCGCCAACGATCTAGACATGATGGCTCGCGCGGGGCTCTCGGTAGCGTTCAACGCAAAACCGAAGGTTCGACAAGCGGCCAATCTGGTGGTTGGCGGCAATGACTTGGCTGCCCTCATACCACTTCTCCCCTAACCCAAAACGAGACGCAAAAAAAATGGACACCCGAGTGGGTGTCCATTTTCTTGTTGCAAAGATTACTGACCGGTTGAGTGCAAGCCGCCATCGACGTGAACGATTTCACCGGTGGTCTTCGGAAACCAGTCGCTCAGAAGAGCGATGATTCCGCGCGATGCTGGCTCGGTGTCGGCAAGCTCCCAGTGCAGTGGAGCGCGCTCAACCCAGATGTCTTCCATCATCGAGAACCCGGGAATGCCCTTGGCCGCGGTGGTACGAAGTGGCCCAGCAGAGATTAGGTTGACTCGGATGTCGTCTTTACCGAGGTAACGAGCGAGGTAGCGTGCGGTCGATTCGAAGGCAGCCTTCGCCACGCCCATCCAGTCGTAAACCGGCCAAGAAACCGAAGCGTCGAAGGTAAGGCCAACGATTGAAGCGCCAGGCTTTAGCAGAGGCTTCGCTGCGGTAGTAATTGACTTCAGCGAGTAGGCCGAAACGTGAACCGCAGTTGAGACGTCTTCCCACTGAGTTTCCATGAAGTTGCCACCTAGAGCGGTTTGCGGTGCAAACGCAATGGCGTGCACGATTCCGTCGAGGTGCGGGAGGTGCTCCTGCACGCGTGAAACCAAAGCGTCCAGGTCATCCTGGTTGGTGGCGTCGAGTTCGATAACCTGAGCACCCTTCGGAAGTCGTTCTGCAATCTTGGTGGTGATTGGAAGCATGCGACCGAACGAAGAAAGAATGATCTCGGCACCCTGCTCCTGCGCCAGTCTGGCAACGGTGAATGCGATCGAAGCTTCGGTTAGAACTCCGGTGATGAGGATTTTCTTGCCCTCTAGAATGCCCATTATTTTCCTTTGATTTTTCGAATAACTAAATTGTGCCAGATTGTTGCTGAAACTTGGGTTAGTGACCCATTCCGAGTCCGCCATCTACAGGGATGACCGCACCGGAGATGTATCCCGCATCGTCGCCCGCCAGCCAAGCGACAACCTTGGCCACCTCTTCGGGCTGAGCAAAACGACCGGCAGGGATGTTCTTCTTGTACTGCTCGATGGTGTCTTCGGAGAGAACCGCCGTCATGTCGGTGTCAATGAATCCGGGTGCCACCACGTTTGCAGTGATGCCTCGGCCGCCCAGCTCGCGGGTTAGCGAGCGAGCCATACCGACTAGCCCAGACTTCGAAGCCGAGTAGTTCACTTGACCGGCAGAGCCGTAGAGAGCCACAACCGAACCAATAAAGATCACGCGACCAAACTTGGCTTTCATCATGCCCTTGGTGGCTCGGCGCAACACTCGGAAGGCTCCGCCGAGGTTCGTGTCGACTACCTGCTCGAACTCTTCATCGGTCATGCGCATGAGCAAAGTGTCTTTGGTGATGCCGGCGTTTGCCACAAGCACCTCCACCGGGCCGAGCTTGGCTTCAATCTCGGCGAACGCTGCATCTAAAGATTCTGGGTTGGTAACGTCGGCAACCACGCTGAGGGTTCCGGCAGGCCCCTCGCCCGAGCGAACGGTTACTGCAACACGGTGGCCTAGTGCCACGAATTCTTCGGCTATGGCTCGGCCTATGCCGCGGTTTCCGCCGGTGATAAGTACTGTTCTTGGAGTGGTCATTTCTAGCCTTGTCGTTTTGGGAATACAGCCACCACGTTGGGGTTTAGATTACTTCGAGTCTACTCGCCCACGCATCGTGAGC
>CANFPR010000151.1 GCA_947448975.1 Micrococcales bacterium
CTCACCGCCTGCTTGCCTCAAACGTGAAGTTTAGAAACCTGGGGCTCATCATCATCGATGAAGAGCAACGTTTCGGTGTTGAGCACAAAGAGAAGCTCAAAGACATGAAACAAAACGTCGACGTGCTATCGATGTCGGCGACTCCGATTCCCCGAACGCTAGAGATGGCCGTCACCGGCATCCGTGAAATGTCGACCCTGGCGACCCCGCCAGAAGATCGACACCCGATTCTCACCTACATTGGCGGATACAGCGAAAAGCAGGTTGCGGCAGCGATTAGGCGCGAGTTGATTCGCGAGGGTCAGGTTTTCTTTGTGCACAACCGAGTCGAAACTATCGACAAGGTAGCAGCCGACCTGGCCGAGCTCGTGCCTGAGGCGCGCATCGCCGTGGCGCACGGTCAGATGAGCGAGAGCCTTCTGGAGCAGGTGGTTGTTGACTTCTGGGAACGCCGCTTTGATGTGCTGGTTTCAACCACGATCATCGAAACCGGAATCGATATTCCAAACGCCAACACGCTGATCGTCGACCGCGCGGAGCGATTTGGGCTGAGCCAGCTTCACCAGATTCGCGGACGCGTGGGCCGTAGCCGCGAGCGTGCTTACGCATACTTCTTCTACGACCCATCGAAGCCGCTCACCGACCTTGCACACGACCGGCTTGCCACCATTGCCGCCAACAACGAACTGGGTTCGGGAATGCAGGTGGCACTCAAAGATCTCGAAATTCGTGGAGCGGGAAACCTACTCGGAGGTGAGCAGTCGGGGCACATCGCCGGCGTTGGCTTCGACTTGTACCTGCGAATGATCGGCGAAGCGGTTGCCGAATTCAAGGGCGAGAAAGCCGAATCCCCAGCCGAACTCAAACTCGAGCTTCCGGTCGATGCGCACATTCCGGCCACCTATCTCGACAGCGAACGCCTGAGACTCGAGGCATATCACAAGCTCTCTTCGGCTAGTGGATTCAAGAGCAATCGTGCGCAACTCGACGCGATTCTGGCCGAGCTCACGGACCGCTACGGCGATGCACCTGCGTCGGTGCTAAACCTCATCGACGTAACCGAACTTCGCCAGCAGGCCAACCGTCTCGGGCTCAAAGATGTAACGCTGCTCGGCTCGCAGGCTAACTTCAAGCCGGTTGAGCTTAGCGAAGGGGAGCAGGTGAGGTTGAGCCACCTGTATCCGGGCATGCGCTACCTGCAAACCAATAACTTGCTCACAGTGCCAGCACCCAAGGATGCCGCGGGCGAACCGCTGCGAGACCGCGCGGTTATCGACTGGACGTGGACTTTCTTGGCTACAGTTTTTGCAAATAAGGAGAACCAATGAGCGAACTCGAAGACCTGCTAGCCACCGCGCACAAGCTGCGTGCGCCCGGCGGTTGCCCCTGGGATGCCGAACAGACGCACGAGTCGCTGGTGAAGTATCTGCTCGAAGAAACCTACGAACTCATCGATGCCATCGAGTCGGGCAAACGCGAAGACATTCTCGAAGAGCTTGGCGATGTGCTCTATCAAGTGGTCTTTCACAGCGATTTGGCCGCTTCGGGTTCGCTTGGCGAGCCATTTGACATACAAGACGTGGCAGCCAAGATGCGCGACAAGATGGTTTCGCGTCACCCGCACGTGTTTGGCGATGCCGAAGAGCTCGCCAAGTTTGCCGCGTCTACCGGCGATGAAGTCATGCTCAACTGGGACAACCACAAGAAGCGTGAAAAGCCCGAACGCGAGAGCGTGCTAGACGGGGTTGCTATTGCAATGCCTTCGCTGGCGCTCGCCGACAAGGTTTTAGGCAAAGCCGAGAAGATCGGTTTGCTCGAAGCTGGAGCTGCCGGCCCCATTCAGGTTGCCGACGAAGAACAACTGGGCGGTCTGCTGCTAGCCATCGTCACTTCGGCACGGGCCAACGGTCTCGATTCGGAGCGCGCACTGCGTTCTGCCGTTCGTGACCTCATGGATGACATTCGCAAGGTCGAGGTTTTAGAAGCCTCGGATGCTGGCGTGGTTGGCCGCGAGACCGATTAGTTTGCGCAGCTAACGGGCTCGACCCCAACCCTCTGGCAAGATTGACACATGGCTAAAGACGTGAATCCACCCCGTGGCATGCGCGACTTTCTGCCTGCCGAAAAACTTCAGCGTGAGCAGGTTTTGGCGCGCATCCGAGGCACCTATCGTGCACACGGTTTTCAAGAGATCGAAACCCCCGCGCTAGAAGACATTCAGAAACTCACCAGCGGCCAAGGTGGCGACAACGAGAAGCTCGCTTATCGAGTGATGAAGCGCGGTGCCGAACTCGAGGCAGCGCTGGCAACCTCAAACGAGAGCGAACTGAGCGACCTCGGTTTGCGTTTCGACCTAACTGTTCCGCTAACTCGCTACTACGCCACCAATCGCAACGACCTTCCACCCGTTTTCAAGGCGATTCAGATTGGCCCGGTTTGGCGCGCTGAACGCCCGCAGAAGGGTCGTTACCGCCAGTTTGTGCAGTGCGACATCGACATCATCGGCGACGATTCCAATCTTGCCGAAATCGACCTACTAACCTCTTCGCTCGATGCACTCGACTCACTCGGACTGCAAGACGCAATCATCCGTGTGAATCACCGCGAACTTCTAAACCAGAACTTGGCTTCGCTCGGTGTTGCCGAGGCCGATCGCCCGAGCGCGATGATCACCATCGACAAGCTCGACAAGTTGGGTGCCGACGGTGTCGTTGCCGAGCTTCGTGAACGCCAGGGCGATGCCGTTGCAGATGCCGCTGCGCGATGGCTGGCCAGCATCGCTGGCGATCTAGCCGCTCCAGCCGAACTGGCACACATTTTTGCCGCCGTTGAATCGCGGTTTGCTGGGCGTCTGAGGTTCGACCCGACGCTCGTGCGCGGCATGGGTTACTACACGGGAGCGATCTTTGAGATTGAGCATCCTGGCTCTGGTTCTTCAATCGGTGGTGGCGGTCGTTACGACGGCATGGTTGGCCGGTGGTTGGGCACCGATGTTGCTGCAGTTGGCATCTCACTCGGCTTCGAACGCGTGGTTGACCTAGTCGATGCGGCCAAGTTCTCGTCACGCCCCAATTCGGCAGTTTTGGTTCTCGAAAACGATTCGCTCGAAACCGTAAGCAACGCATTGGCTCGCCAGCGCGAACTTCAAGAGTTTGGCACCGAGGTTCGCCTCGAAAACCGCCCAAAGAAACTC
>CANFPR010000152.1 GCA_947448975.1 Micrococcales bacterium
GGTCGCACACTTTCGGTTTCGTTTAGAGCGGCAACTGCACTTTGGGGCCACGCTGGGCTCGAATGGGATCTCACCAGCGCAACCGATGAAGAGAAGGCCGCGCTGAAAGGGTTCATCGACTACTACAAGTCGAAGCGAAGCTTGCTTCACTCGGGTCGCACGGTTCGCGTCGACCAGTCTGACGATGCGTCGTGGACTCACGGTGTTGTCTCCTCGGATGCGGCGCAAGCGCTCTACGCTTACGTCGCACTCAAGCCTTCGCAGTTCAGCCGCCCCAACAACATTCGTTTGGTTGGCCTCGACCCTGCCGCGAACTATCGGGTAAGAACCGTTGAACCCGCTGGTGCGCCTAGCTACACCCAGATCGCCGGACCAAAGTGGACAGAGGGAGTTGTGATCTCGGGTGCTCTTCTCGATCGAGTTGGGCTAAAAGCACCGGTTCTTCGCCCAGAGCAGGCTCTCCTCATCGAAGCTGAGCGCGTCTAGATGCCCCCAAAACTTAGCCAAGAGCGCCTCAAGAGCGCCCGTCTTGCTCTTCTTGCAATCTTTTTCATTCAGGGAATTGTTGCGATTACAACGCTTCCCCGAATTCCTGAACTCATCAAACAAATCAACGTCGACTTCTTCGGCTGGGGCACCATCATCGGGTTATCTGGTGTCGGCTCGTTCTTAGCGCTGGTGAGCACCAACAAGCTCGTGGTGCGCTTCGGCAATACTCCAGTGATGAAGGCCTCGACCGTGCTGGTTGTTTTGGTCATCGCGGCCCAAGGTTTTGTAACCAATGCGGTGCTGTTCTTCTTTGTTTTGTTTGCCCAGTCGTTCATTTACAGCATGTTTAACATCGCGCTGAATGGCCAGGCTGTAAAACTGCAAAAACGTCTCGGCAAAGTAATGCTTGGTTCTTTGCATGGCGCGTGGTCGATTGGTGCGGCTGTCTCTGCAGCACTCAGCGGATGGCTTGCCACCGTACTCCCGCTCTGGATTCACTTGATCATCGTGCCGTCGGCGTGCCTTCTCGCATTTATGTACGCAACGCGCTTTCTGCTTTCGAATGAGGAGGAAGGGCACTCAAGAGAGGCCAAGGTTGAAAAGGGTGTCTCTTGGGCGAAAACCCCGAGCTACCTTTGGCTCCTTTCCATCGGCCTCTTTGCCGGCATGTGGCCCGAGCTCGTCATGATGGACTGGAGCGCGGTGTTTAGCGATGACGTTCTCGGCCTCGACCCGAGTCGCGGCGCGATTCCTTACACAGTTTTTGTAACCGCGATGATCATCGGTCGCTTCGGTTCGAGCTGGGTAACCAAGCGCATGCACTTCAGTGCCATGTCGGCCTGGGGTGGCATCGTCGGCTCTGTATTCATGGCTGCCGGAGTGGTTTTTGCAACGGTGTTTGCACACTCAGATGTAAATCTTGCACTGACTCTGCAAGTCATTTGCTACGCGGTTGCAGGTTTGGGCATGGCATCGATGGTGCCTTCGTTCTACAGCGCTGCAGGAGACACTCGTGGGCTTTCAACCGCCCAAGCACTGTCGCGTATGAGTTTTGCAAACGCAGTGTTGGTGATGATTGCCAAAGCGGTTATGGGCGGCTTGGCTAAAAACGTCGGGCTCGTCAACGCGATGATCTTCCCGTTGGTTTCGTTCTTTGTCGCGGGCCTCATCTCGGCCTATGTTGCCAAGCACTCAAAGCGCATCAAGGCCGAACAACTTGAGGCATACCCGGCAACTGGCCCGATCGCCGGCATCCCAGAATAAAGCCCGCCTCAGAGCACCTGTCGGGGAGCGGTGGTGTTGGTTTGAAGGCTAAGGTTTAGCGGTAGTTGGTGAACTGCACGTCGATTGGCAGGTCGCTCGATCTAAGCAATGCCATAACTTCTTGAAGGTCGTCGCGGCTCTTGCTGGTTACACGAAGTTCGTCACCCTGAATCTGCGACTTCACCGACTTCGGGCCTTCTTCACGAATGATCTTGCTGATCTTCTTCGCGTTCTCTTGCTCAATGCCGTTCTTGAGCGAGGCTTCGATTCGGTATTCCTTGCCCGAGGCAAACGGCTCGCCAGCATCCAAGCTCTTTAGCGAGATGCCGCGCTTTACGAGCTTCGACTGCAACACGTCGAGCACAGCGCGCACTCGCTCTTCGCTGCTCGCCTTCATGAGAAGTTTTTCGCCAGACCAGTCAACCGAGGCGCCAACGCCTTTGAAGTCGTAGCGCTGTTCGATTTCCTTTTGCGCCTGGTGCAGAGCGTTGTCTGCTTCCATTTTGTCTACTTTAGAAACGATGTCGAATGATGAATCAGCCATGCGGCAAGTTTACCTATCGGCCAGAGTGCTTGGCGGTGCTGCCACGCACGATGAGCTGCACCGGCCAGGTTCGAGCTTCGTCTATGTTGGCGTGTTTCTCCATGTCTGGTTCGGCAAGAATCTCGAGCAGAACTCGAACCGCCTCCTTGCCCTGTTCGCGGGTGCGTTGCGAGATGGTACTCAAGTCGAAGAACGGGCTCATGCTGTGATCGTCGACGCCGATGACCGAAACATCTTTTGGCACTTCGAGACCAAGGTCTTTGGCGGCCATGATGGTGCCGAAGCCCATTTCATCTGATGCGCAGAAGATTGCGGTCGGTCGATCGTGCGGCTCACCGAGCAACTGCTTTGCTGCTCTGTATGCGCCTTCGATGGTGAAGTCAGACTTGGCAACCCAGCGGTCTGAAAGCGGTAGCCCGGCTGCCTTCATTGCTTCAAGGTAGCCGTTAAAGCGAAGGTCTGGGTGACCAAACTCGAGGTCTTGGTCTGGCAAACCACCGATCATTCCGATTCGAGTGTGACCGAGACCGATTAGGTGGTCTACCGCTAGTTTTCCGGCGGCTGCGTCATCGATGCCGATTGAGCGGGCACCCTTGATTGGGCCACCGATGCCGACGATAGGTTTCTTCATGCGGTTGAGGTTGGCAAGTTCTTCGGGGTTGGGGTTCACATCAACCGCGAGCACGCCATCAACGCGTTTGCGCAGCAAAAGTTCGTTAAAGATGCGGTCTCTTTGCTGCAAGCCACCGCTCAAGTTGTAAAGAGTGAGGTCGTAACCCTGTTCAATCAGGGCCGTTTCAATCGATTCAAGAATCACCGAGAAGAACCAACGGTCAATCCAGGGGAGTACAACACCGATGTTCATCGTGCGACCGGATGCCAGAGTCGATGCCGA
>CANFPR010000153.1 GCA_947448975.1 Micrococcales bacterium
GCGTGAGCCTTGAGAGCATCCTTGGATGTCAACTCGGTGGCAACGAGCAACGCTGTTTCGCGGCTCATGCCTTTTTGTTCGTAAAACCAGGTGAGTTCGAGAAGTTCTACCTCGGGGTTCTCAGCAAGCTCCTTGCGCTCTACCTCGAGGGCCGCCTTCTCAGAGTCTTTTTGCGCGCTTACCGACGTGTATTCACCGCCGGCCATCGAAATCGAACCCGCGACTACCGCCGCAACACCAGCAACCAAGATCTGAAGACTTCCAGCTGCAGTATTTGGTGCCGACGCGGCAACACCGAGCACCATTCCAGAAGTAGACATGATTCCGTCATTAGCACCCAAGACACCGGCACGAAGCCAGTTGAGCTTTGCCGCCATTGTGTTGCGCACGAACTCTGTGCTGGCAATCAAATCTTCTTGAATCTTGATGTCTTTAGGGTCGGTCATGCCTCAACTTAACTACACGGCATCTGTGTTGCCTGCTTAGGCACGCCTAACTGCTTCGTTAGGATTGCAATACATCTAGCGCAAGGTTTGTGAATGTCGGTAATAACTATCCAGGTTGATGGAGCCAAACAAGAGGTTGAGTCTGGTGCCGACGGTTTTGCCGTTTACAAATCCAAGACGGTTGTTGCCCAGCGAGTCAACGGCGCTCTGCGCGACCTAGCCTGGCCGCTGCAAGATGGCGATTCGACCGAGGCAGTAGAGATTTCGAGCCCAGATGGCCTAAACATTCTTCGCCACAGCGCCGCTCACGTACTTGCACAGGCGGTTCAGAACATCAATCCAGAAGCCAAACTAGGCATTGGTCCTCCAATCACCGATGGCTTCTACTACGACTTTGACGTAGTCGATCCGTTTACCCCCGAAGACCTCAAGCGTCTCGAGAAAGAAATGGAACGCATCATCCGTGCCGGCCAGCGTTTTGTTCGCCGAGTCACTAACGACGGTGATGCACGCACCGAACTCGCTAAAGAACCATACAAGCTAGAACTTATTGGACTCAAAGGTACCGATGCGGTTGGTGACGGAGCGGCTGAAGTTGGCGCCGGCGATCTAACCATTTACGACAACAACGACCCTCAGTCGGGCGAAACCGTTTGGCGTGACCTTTGCCGTGGGCCGCACCTACCAAACACTCGGATGATCGGCAACGGGTTCTCGCTTATGCGCAGCGCTGCTGCCTACTGGCGCGGAAACGAAAAGAACAAGCAGCTTCAGCGCGTTTACGGCACCGCCTGGCCGACCAAGGACGAGCTTCGTGCATACCTAGAACGTCTCGAAGAAGCGGCCAAGCGTGACCACCGTCGCTTGGGTGCAGAACTCGATCTCTTCTCATTCCCAGAAGAAGTGGGCAGTGGATTGGCGGTGTTCCACCCAAAGGGCGGAATCATTCGCAAGACCATGGAGGATTACTCGAGACAGCGTCACGAGGAATCTGGTTACGAGTTCGTCTATTCGCCGCACGTTACCAAGTCGAACCTCTTCGAGACTTCAGGCCACCTCGACTGGTATTCGGAGGGCATGTTTCCGCCGCTTCAACTCGATGAGGAAGTCGACGAAAACGGGCACGTAAGAAAAAAGGGTCAGGACTACTACCTGAAGCCTATGAACTGCCCGTTCCACATCTTGATTTTCAAGTCGCAGGGCCGAAGTTACCGCGACCTGCCATTGCGCATGTTTGAATTTGGCACCGTCTACCGCTACGAGAAATCTGGTGTAGTTCACGGTCTAACCCGCGCCCGAGGGTTCACCCAGGATGACGCACACCTTTTCGTTACTCAGGAAGACATCGAGGTCGAACTCAGGGTCGTTCTAGAGTTCGTTTTGGGTCTGTTGCGCGACTACGGTCTCTCAGACTTCTACCTGGAGTTGTCGACCAAGGAAGAGGGAAACCCCAAGTTTGTTGGCGACGACGCAATCTGGCAATCGGCCACTGCAACGCTCGAAAAGGTTGCTACCGAATCAGGTCTAACTCTTGTTCCAGACCCAGGTGGCGCCGCTTTCTATGGTCCAAAGATCTCGGTACAGGCCCGCGACGCAATCGGTCGCACCTGGCAGATGTCGACCATTCAGCTCGACTTCAACCTGCCCGAACGTTTCGACCTCGAGTACACGGCATCAGACGGCACCCGCAAGCGTCCCGTGATGATTCACCGCGCGCTATTTGGTTCGATTGAACGTTTCTTCGGAGTACTCACCGAGCACTACGCAGGGATCTTCCCGCCATGGTTGGCCCCTGTTCAGGTGGTTGGAATTCCAGTCGCCGAAGAATTCAACGAATACCTCGGCGAGATTGTGGCCGGTCTTAAGAAGCAGGGCGTACGTGCATCGCTAGATGTCTCTGATGACCGCTTTCCTAAGAAGATTCGTAACCACACCAAAGACAAGGTTCCGTTCATGCTCATCGCCGGTGGCGAAGATCGAGACGCAATCGCGGTGTCGTTCCGATTCCGCGATGGAACTCAAGAAAATGCTGTGCCAGTAGCAGATGCGGTAGAGCGCATCCTCGCTGCTATTCGCGACAAGACCCAGGTTTAGTCGATGGCGGTTGAAGAGTCGGGCGATTTTGCCGCAGCGCCAGACGCCTTCCAGCGTCTATGGACTCCACACCGCCTTGTTTACATTCAGAATGGGCAGCAACCTGATCAAGACGCGTGTCCTTTTTGCCTGACGCCAAAAAACAGCGATGAGCAGTCGCTAATAGTGCGCAGGGGAGAGCACGCGTTTGTAATCCTGAACCTGTTTCCATACAACTCGGGCCACTTACTCGTTTGCCCTTACCGTCACGTAGACACCTACGACAAGGCAACCGTCGCAGAGACCGCCGAAATCTCGTTGCTAACCCAGCAAGCCATGCAGGTTCTTCAGCACGTATCAGGTGCGCACGGCTTCAACATCGGCATGAACCAGGGTCAAGTAGCCGGCGCTGGCATTGCCGGTCACCTGCACCAACATGTTGTTCCGCGCTGGAACCATGACTCAAACTTTTTTCCGATTATTGCCGAGACGAAGGCACTGCCCAAACTTCTCGGCCAGGTGCAATTAGAAGTTTCTAAGGGCTGGGCGCAGCTCTTCGGGTGAGATTCTCACGCTTTTCGTTTCGAAAAGTTTCACCGATTTTTTACCAGTAGCCACTCGAGGTTAGACTTGTGAGCATGAGCGACTCTCAGAA
>CANFPR010000154.1 GCA_947448975.1 Micrococcales bacterium
CCCAAACCGTCATACACATAACCAGTGTTCGTCAACTGCGACGCAGAGTTATAGGTGAAGGTTTTAGTAGTGGAGGTGCTTCGTTCACGCGACGCAACAAGGATGCTCACCCGCACCACCCCCAAAAAGATCGATAGCCAAAACCTAACGCAACCCCACGACACTAAAAACTAAAACCAAACAACATTTCGATTACAAAAAGAGAAAAGTTGGGCTGGCCGAAAAGATAGACGGCAGTAGTACGTAATTTGTTTAGGTTTCGCTCTCGATGCGCTTGCGCTCATCCTGAACCAAGCGACCCCACATGAACACCGCGAAGCCCGAGAACAGAACCCATTCGATTGCATAGAAGGCGTTCAGCAGGTTGAGTTCGGTTTGCGACTTGCGAATGCCGATCTTGATTGCCTCGCCGCCATCGTCCAGCTGTGGCCCGAGCATGCGATCGCTTATTAGAAAGCCTGCGTAGGTTCTCGGTTCTTTGAGAGGCCAGAAGTTTATGAGCTGCTCCACCGAGAGGGTGTCGAACTTGGGCGCTTCGCTTAGCGTCTGCTTCTGCGGTGCTTCGCTCGGCTCGTAGCGACCGGTGACCTTGATGGCGGCGTCGAAGGCCAAACCCTTCAAAGCAGATTTGGCACAGGCCGCCGAGGCTTGGTCGTAGGTTTCGAAAAACCCGCTGGCAACAAACAGGTGAGTTGGTAATCCCTGAGCTTGGTCGAGGGTGTCGAGCACCATCCAGTAGCCAGGTTTGGTGGTGCCATCTTCGAGCAGTTGGTGACGGTCGGTGATTACCGCACATCGGCCAGGGGCAACAAACACCGTGGTCTCGGCATGACGGTCGGCCTGCGTATCGAGAAATGAGCTCGACGGTTCGGCCAGTTCGGTTAGCGCAATGGTTTTGTCGAGGCTGGTGTCGGTTGGCGTCACACGGATGCTTCGCGAAAGCTGCCAATTGCCAAACATCGCAAACAGCACGGCGATGGCCAGAGCGACAAGAAGCCCAACCACCCATTTGGGTCGTCTAGCGACTTGCCAAAAGCTTGGTTTCATTAGGCCTGGTATGGAGCGGCCACAACTTCGACGCGCTGAAACTCTTTGAGGTCGCTGTAGCCGGTGGTGGCCATCGCGCGGCGAAGAGCACCGATGAGGTTCGAGGTGCCGTCGGCGCTGGTAGACGGGCCGAGCAGAATCTGCTCGAGGGTTCCGCCGGTGCCAACCTGCACACGGTGACCGCGAGGTAGTTCGGCGTTGTGAGCCTCAGGGCCCCAGTGCCAGCCTGCGCCAGGCGCCTCGGATGCACGTGCCAAAACCGACCCGAGCATCACGGCGTCTGCGCCACACGCGATTGCCTTGACGATGTCTCCCGAAGAACCCAAACCACCATCGGCGATTACGTGCACGTAACGTCCGCCCGATTCATCCATGTAGTCACGGCGAGCGCCGGCCACATCGGCAACTGCCGTGGCCATTGGTGCGTGAATACCGAGCACGCGGCGAGTGGTCGAAGCTGCACCGCCACCGAATCCGACGAGCACGCCGGCTGCACCGGTGCGCATGAGGTGAAGGGCTGCGGTGTAGGTGGCCGCACCGCCAACGATTACCGGTACATCGAGTTCGTAGATGAACTGCTTAAGGTTTAGTGGTTCGCGAGTCTTCGCTACGTGCTCGGCCGAAACGGTTGTGCCGCGAATAACAAAGAGGTCGACGCCAGCGGCGATAACGGTCTTGGCAAATTCGGCGGTTCGCTGTGGGGAAAGGGCGGCAGCCACGGTTACTCCGGCTGCGCGAATTTCGGCGATGCGGTCGCGAATGAGCTCTGGCTTGATCGGCTCGGCATAAATCTGCTGCATGCGGCTGGTTGCCTGCTCGGGCGAGAGCTTGGCAATCTCGTTTAGCTGCTGCGATGGGTCTTCGTAGCGAGTCCAGAGACCTTCGAGGTCGAGAACTCCGAGGCCGCCGAGCTTGCCCATGGCGATTGCAGTGGCTGGCGAAACAACCGAGTCCATCGGCGCTGCCATTACCGGCAGGTCGAACTTGTAGGCGTCGATGTTCCACGAGGTGGTTACGTCTTTAGGGTCGCGGGTGCGGCGCGATGGCACGATTGCGATGTCGTCAAACGCCCACGCTCTGGTGCCGCGCTTGCCGCGGCCAATCTCAACTTCGCTCATGGGGTCTCCTAGCGGGTTCCGTAGTTAGGTGCTTCGGCAATCATCTGAATGTCGTGCGGGTGGCTTTCGCGCAAACCGGCAGCGGTGATTCGAACAAACTTGCCCTTTTCTTGAAGTTCGTCGATCGACTCTGCTCCGACATAACCCATCGATGCTCGCAGACCACCGATTAGCTGGTGCGTAACCGACGCGACCGAGCCGCGGTAAGGCACGCGACCTTCGATGCCCTCTGGCACGAGCTTGTCTTCGCGAAGAACGTCGTCTTGAAAGTAGCGGTCTTTCGAATACGACTTAGCTTCGCCTCGCGACTGCATGGCGCCGAGTGATCCCATGCCGCGGTAGGTCTTGAACTGCTTGCCGCCAACAAAGGTGATGTCGCCAGGGGCTTCGTCGGTGCCGGCAAGTAGCGAACCGATCATCACGGCGTTTGCACCGGCAACCAGTGCCTTTGGAATATCGCCAGAGAACTGCAAACCGCCGTCGGCAATAACTGGCACACCGGCTGGCTTACAAGCCAACGACGCCTGGTAGACGGCGGTAACCTGCGGCACTCCAACACCGGCAACAACGCGGGTGGTGCAAATCGAACCTGGGCCAACGCCAACCTTCACTCCGTCGGCACCTGCGTCGACGAGCGCCTGAGCACCTTCGCGGGTTGCCACGTTGCCACCAATGATGTCTACGTTCTTGGCAAAAGGTTCGGCCTTTAGCTTGGCAACCATTTCGAGAACCGCGCGGTTGTGACCGTGAGCGGTGTCAACCACAAGGATGTCAACGCCGGCTTCGATCAGCGCCATAGAGCGAGTCCAAGCATCCTGGCCAACGCCAACGGCGGCAGCAACAAGCAAACGACCAGCGGCATCTTTCGAAGCCAACGGATACTTCTCGCTCTTGTCGAAGTCTTTAACGGTGATGAGTCCACGAAGTTTGTTGTGCTCGTCAACTAGTGGCAGCTTCTCGATGCGGTGCTGAGCGAGCAGCGCGATTGC
>CANFPR010000155.1 GCA_947448975.1 Micrococcales bacterium
CAGGTGGCAAACATGTTCTTGCCCGCGATTGCCGAAGCCAGCAGTTTGAAGATTAATGCATCGTGGTATCTCTTGATGCAACGCGAAAGCGTAACCCAGACCCTCTCGCCGCAGCCGCTATTGCAACCCACCACCGATGAGGGAAACCACCTCTCGTACGCGATTCAGTGGATCATCTTCGGTATTTTGGCGTTCGCCGTTTTAGTGTGGGCCATTCGGCGCGAATACGAGTTTTACCTGGGTCAAACCGACCCCAACTACGTTCCAAAGACTAAGCGCGTCACCCGCTCCGACAAAGACAACGACGCCGAAGACGGCACAGACCTTTTGCTAATGCTCTAGGAGAGCGAGATCAGGTCGGCGTATCCGTCGTTCCAGTGGTCTTCTACGCCATCGGGCAGAATCAAAACGCGCTCAGGATTCAGAGCAAGCACAGCGCCTTCATCGTGCGAAACCAAAACAACCGCGCCCGTGAACGTGGCAAGTGCCCGCAGAATTTCCTCGCGGCTAGCCGGGTCAAGGTTGTTGGTTGGTTCATCTAGCAGAAGCACGTTTGCCGATGACACCACGAGCGATGCAAGGGCTAGACGAGTCTTTTCGCCACCACTCAAAACGGCCGCAGGTTTGTCGACGTCGTCACCGCTAAACAAGAACGAACCGAGAACCTTTCGGGCGTCGGTGTCGGCCAGGTGAGGCGCAGCGGCCTGCATGTTCTGCAACACAGATTTGGCGACATCGAGGGTTTCGTGTTCCTGAGCGTAATAGCCGATTTTCAAGCCGAAGCCCGGCTCAATCTGGCCGGTGTCTGGCTTATCGATTCCAGCGAGCATTCGCAACAAAGTGGTTTTACCCGCGCCGTTTAGGCCGAGCACAACTACCTTCGAGCCCTTGTCGATCGCAAGGTCGACAGCGGTAAAGATTTCGAGCGAACCGTAAGACTTTGAAAGATTGCTAGCCATGAGGGGCGTCTTGCCGCACGGCGCTGGGTCGGGAAAGCGAATCTTGGCAACTCGGTCGACTTCGCGAACATCTTCAAGACCCGAAAGCAGGCTCTCGGCTCGGCGAACCATTTGTTTTGCGGCAACCGCCTTGCTTGCCTTCGCGCCGAACCTGGCGGCCTGAAGCTGCAACGACGTCGCTTTCTTTTCTGCGATTGCTCGGTCGCGCTTGCGGCGCTCTTCGTCTTGTTCGCGCTGTTTCAGGTAGGCGCGCCATCCCATGTTGTAAATATCGATAACCGTGCGAATGGCATCGAGGTAGAAAACTCGGTTTACGGTGTCGCCGACCAGTTCAACATCGTGGCTGATCACGATGAGCCCGCCCTGGTAGGTCTTCAGAAACTCACGAAGCCACACCACCGAATCGGCATCGAGGTGGTTGGTTGGCTCGTCGAGAATCATGGTCTCGGCACCGCTAAACAGAATGCGAGCCAGTTCGATGCGTCGACGCTGGCCACCCGAAAGTGTCTTTAGCGGCTGGTTGAGAATGTGCTCTTTGATGCCTAGGTTGCTTGCGATCGCTTCGGCTTCGGCTTCGGCGGCGTAGCCACCCTGCGCCATGAACTGTTCTTCGACCACCGAATATTTCTTCATCGCGTTGTCGTAGACGGCTTGATCGATTGAGCCCATGTCTTCTGACAGCTTCGCCATCTTGGCAATGATGTCGCCAAGTCCACGTGCATTGAGAATTCTTGTTCTGGCCAGCTCTTCTGGGTCACCCGAGCGCGGGTCTTGAGGTAGATAACCGATTTCGCCCGAAGTCTCGACGACACCAGATGTAGGAGGATTGTCGCCCGCTAGAACCTTGGTGAGCGTTGTTTTGCCGGCACCATTGCGACCGACGAGCCCAATTTTGTCGCCCTTGTCAACCCTGAAGTTAACGTCTTTCATGAGTACGCGAGCACCGATTCGAATCTCTAGGTCGCGCACGTTAATCATTGAAGGCTCGTTTGTTTAGTGGAAATGGCGTAAACCTTGAAGGTAGCCGAAGCCCCTAGTCTACAATCGGAGTTGTATCTGCTAGTCAAGGAGCCACATGTCCCTGTCAATTACCCAGCGCCCAACTATCGTTGACCGCGTTTTGCCTAAGTCGCTAGTAACCGACTTTGCCCTAATTCTTGCCGGTGTCGCGCTAATCGCCGGCGCTGCTCAACTGGTAATTCCGATGTATCCGGTACCGATGACCGGTCAGACCTTTGCGGTTCTGCTGGTGGCTATGAGCCTTGGCTTCGGACGCGCAACCATTTCGGTTACCGCATACGTCGCTCTCGGCGCTGCCGGCCTGCCTATTTTTCAGGCTGGTGCTTCTGGCTGGAGCTTCGGCCCTACCCTCGGTTACCTAATTGGCTTCGTCGCCGCAGCCGCTCTGGTTGGTTGGCTCGCTCAACAGGGCTGGGATAAATCTTGGCTCAAGGTTGGCGCTTCGTTCGTTGCTGGCTCGGCAGTAATCTACGTATTTGGTCTAGCTTGGCTATCGATCTTTCTTGGCGCCGTAGGTGCCCCAAACGACTTCGTTTCGGTTCTTAACGCTGGCCTCGCCCCGTTCATCATTGGTGACGTCGTCAAGGCCGTTGCAGCGGCTGCACTGCTACCGGCAGCTTGGATTGGTATCAACAAGCTCAAGAAGTAAAACTTTCAAACAATAAAGTGGACGCCACCTAACCTAGGTGGCGTCCACTTTTTTATAAATCTAGATTGAGAAACCGATGGAGCGCATTTGCTCGCGACCGTCTTCGGTGATCTTCTCAGGGCCCCACGGTGGCATCCAAACCCAGTTGATCCTAAAGGCCTCAACGTGCCCGTCTAGGGCCTCGGCGGTTTGCTCCTCGAGAATGTCGGTCAGCGGGCAGCCGGCCGAAGTCAAGGTCATGTTGATCAGCAGCGAGTCATCTTCTTCGCTCTGTTCAAGCCCGTAGATCAGGCCAAGATCAACGATGTTCACGCCGATTTCGGGGTCGATAACGTCTTTGAGAGCTTCGATAACCTCGTCGTATTTTGCTGCGTCTAGTTCTTTAGCCATTAAGCCCTAACGTAGCGGTCGTAGCCTTCGGCTTCGAGGCGCTCGGCTAGTTCTGGGCCGCCCTCTTCGGCAACCTGACCGGCTACGAATACGTGCACG
>CANFPR010000156.1 GCA_947448975.1 Micrococcales bacterium
GACGCGTAAACGTGGCGCTGAGCTGGGTCTGGGGTGAGGATCATGATTACGTCGGCCCATGCAGATGCCTCGGCTGGAGTTAGAACCTTAAGGCCCTGCTCCTCGGCAACTGCCTTGCTCTTCGAACCTGGCTGCAGACCAACAACTACGTCAACGCCTGAGTCTTTCAGGTTTAGCGAGTGTGCGTGGCCCTGCGAGCCGTAACCGATAACTGCAACCTTCTTGCCCTGGATGAGCGAGAGGTCGGCATCTTTGTCATAAAAGATTTCTGCCACTTTGTGTTTCTCCTTGGTTTTGTTTTGCAACTACTAACGGGGCGACGACGACCCGAAACTTACTTGAGTACCTTCTCGCTGATCGACTTTGAGCCACGGCCCATAGCCAAAACGCCAGACTGCACCATTTCTTTGATGCCGAAAGGTTCGAGAATCTTGATGAAGGCCGCGCACTTGTTGGTGTCTCCGGTGACTTCAATGATCAGTGCGTCGCTCACGACATCGATGACGCGAGCTCTAAACAAGGTTACCGCTTCGAGCACTGCCGAACGGGTAGTGGCATCGGTCTTCACCTTGATTAGCATATGGTCGCGCTGCACCGAATCTGGCTCGAGCTCGACAACCTTAATAACGTTGATGAGTTTGTTGAGCTGCTTGGTGACCTGCTCGAGCGGCGCGCCATCTACGTTGACAACAACGGTGATGCGGCTGAGGCCTTCGATCTCGGATGTACCCACCGCAAGTGATTCAATGTTGAAGCCACGGCGAGCAAAGAGCCCCGCCACGCGGGTTAGTAGACCCGGCTTGTCTTCAACTAGAAGCGAAAGAACGTGTGTCGACATTTCTACTCCTCACCGTCCCAAACCGGTGCCGCATCGCGGGCGTATTGAACGGCGTCGTTTGAAACTCCGGCAGCAACCATCGGCCAAACCATTGCGTCGCGACCCACGATGAAGTCGATGACTACCGGGCGATCGTTGGTTTCGATGGCCAGCTTGATTGCGGCGTCGATCTCTTCTTCTTTTTCAACACGGATGCCGAGGCAGCCATAGGCTTCGGCAAGCTTGACGAAATCGGGCACCATCATGGTGTCGGTGCCGGTGTGAAGGTCGGTGTTTGAGTAACGCTCGTTGTAGAACAGGGTCTGCCACTGGCGAACCATGCCGAGCGAAGAGTTGTTGATGATTGCAACCTTGATTGGAATGTTGTTGATGGTGCAGGTGGCCAACTCTTGGTTGGTCATCTGGAAACATCCGTCGCCGTCGATAGCCCAAACGAGTCGATCAGGTTGTGCAACCTTTGCGCCCATTGCGGCAGGCACCGAGTAACCCATGGTTCCGGCACCGCCCGAGTTGAGCCAAGAGTTTGGGCGCTCGTACTTGACGAACTGAGCCGACCACATCTGGTGCTGACCGACGCCGGCAGCGTAAACAGCCTCTGGTCCGCTTAGCTCACCAATGCGCTTGATCACGTACTGAGGCGAAAGCTTGCCATCGGTTGGCTCGGTATAGCCAAGCGGGTAACGGGCGCGAAGCTCGTTTAGGTAGGTCCACCACTCCGAGTAGTCGGGTTTCTTGCCCTTGAGGCTAGAAGCGAGTTCGTCGTTTAGCTCGGTGATTACCTCTTTTGCATCGCCAACGATTGGCACATCGGCAAATCGAATCTTGCCGATTTCGGCAGGGTCGATGTCGACGTGAATCACTTTGGCGTTTGGTGCAAACGACTTCGCGTCACCGGTTACGCGGTCGTCGAAACGAGCGCCGAGGGTGATCAGTAGGTCGGCCTTCTGCAACGCGGTAACCGCAGGAACGGTTCCGTGCATACCTGGCATACCTAGGTGCTGCGGGTGCGAGTCTGGAAAAGCGCCGCGAGCCATCAGTGTGGTGGTTAGCGGAGCACCGATGAGTTCGGCAAGCGCCAAGAGTTCTGTGCTGGCACCGGCGCGAATAACACCGCCACCAACGTAAAGCACAGGCTTCTTGCTCTCTTTAATGAGGGCAGCTGCCGCCTGAATCTGCTTGCCGTGCGGCTTGGTAACCGGCTTGTAGCCAGGTAGGTCGATCTTTGGTGGCCACACGAACTCGGCGGTTTTCACCTGAGCATCTTTGGTGACGTCAACCAAAACTGGGCCAGGGCGGCCGGTGGTTGCGATCAAAACTGCCGAAGCGATTGCGCTCGGAATATCGGCTGGGTCGCTAACCAAGAAAGAGTGCTTGGTGATCGGCATGGTGATACCGACGATGTCGGCTTCCTGGAAGGCATCGGTGCCAATCAGCTTTGAACCAACCTGACCGGTGATGGCAAGAAGCGGAACCGAGTCCATGTGAGCATCGGCGATTGCGGTAACCAGGTTGGTGGCACCTGGGCCCGAAGTAGCGATGCAAACACCGAGCTTGCCGCTCGAAGACGCGTAGCCCTCGGCTGCGTGACCTGCACCCTGCTCGTGGCGCACCAGAATGTGGCGAATCTTTTTGGAATCAAGAAGTGGGTCGTAGGTTGGCAAGATAGCGCCACCGGGCAGACCAAACACGGTGTCAACACCGAGAAGTTCCAGGCTACGAATAATGGCCTGGGCTCCGGTAAGAACCTCATTAGTCATGTGAATACATCCTCGTTGGGTTGTTAGTGAACCAAAGTTGAATGCGAACTAGCCGCAGTACGCACCCTCGGATGCCGAGTGCACGAGCTTCGAATACTTCGCGAGAACACCACGCGTGTAACGCGGTGGCAGTGGAGCCCAGTCTGCTTTGCGGGCTTCCAACTCTTCTGGCTCAACGAGTAGTTCGAGCGAACGAGCTGCGATATCGACTCGAATCAAGTCTCCATCGCGCACCAGAGAGATTGGCCCACCTTCGGTGGCTTCTGGTGCAATGTGTCCGATGCAAAGGCCGGTTGTGCCGCCTGAGAATCGTCCGTCTGTTAATAGTAGAACATCCTTGCCCAAACCGGCACCCTTGATTGCTCCGGTGATGGCAAGCATCTCTCGCATGCCAGGGCCGCCCTTAGGGCCTTCGTAGCGAATAACCACTACGTCGCCCGCTCCGATCTTGCCTTCGCTGAGGGCATCCATGGCTGCTGCTTCGCGCTCAAACACGCGAGCTGGGCCA
>CANFPR010000157.1 GCA_947448975.1 Micrococcales bacterium
GAGAGCCCGCCTTCGGCTTGGTATCGCGTGCGTTCGTCTTCCACCGGCTGTGGTGCAGAGCAAACCCCGGTTGACGCCGGCGCTTACACGCTGGTGGCCACGGTCAACGGTGTTATCTCAGACACCAACCAGTTCTTGATCAACTAGGGAGCAACCCAATGGCATCTGATTCGCACATGAAGCCGGTTGACCCCGACGACACCAGAACCATGCAAGAGCGCATGGACGCCGGCGATTGGTACAAGGCCGGGCCTGAGCAGTGGGAGGCCATCGCCCGAGCTAGCCGACTGTGCACCGAATACAACAACACCTTGCCTTTCGACAGCGCGAAAGCCCTAGCGCTGTTGCCTGAGATTTTTGGCACCGTCGGGCAAAACGTGTTTTTGCGTGAACCAGTAAAGGTCGATTTCGGCACGAACATTCACTGGGGCGATAACTGCTTTGCCAACTACGGCTTGATTGCCTTGGATGTTGCACCGATTCGAATCGGCAGTGGCACCATGTTCGGCTCTAACGTGCAACTCATGACCCCGCTGCACCCACTCGACCCAGAGCTTCGCGCCGAGGGCTGGGAGTCGGCCGCGCCGATCACGATTGGCTCGAATGTTTGGGTTGGTTCGGGTGCCATCATTCTGCCCGGTGTAACCATCGGCGACGGCGCTGTCATTGGCGCTGGGGCAGTGGTTAGCCGGGATGTACCGGCTCGAGCCGTTGCGGTCGGAAACCCGGCCCGCGTAATCAAAACGCTTTAGAGGCCCGGCACTTTAAGAGTTGCCCGGCCGGCGCGTTGGCCAACTACCAGTTGAGGGCGAGCGCTAGTGCCTGCTTAAGCCCGCCAATGTTGGAGTCGACTGAGCGACCAAAACCTAGTCGAGCGGCTTCGCTAGCGCGCTGCTTTGAGCTGGTTACCTTGCGAATCTCGCCAGCCAGGCTGATTTCGCCGTAGGCAACCAGGTCGTGGGCTATCGGTTTGTCTTGCACCGCCGAGGCGATGGCAACCGCAATGGCTAGGTCGGCTGCTGGTTCGGTGATGCGAACCCCGCCAACCGTTGAAACATAAACATCGAGTTCGCCCAGTCGCAGCCCGGCACGACGCTCGAGCACGGCTAGCAGCATCGCAACACGAGATGCGTCGACACCGTTGACCACTCGTCGCGGTTGCGGCGAAGAAGTCTTTACAACCAGAGCCTGCACCTCGGCGATGAGCGCACGGCGGCCCTCCACGGTGACGGTTACGCAGGTGCCGCTAACCGGAACCTCGGGGCGAGATAAGAACAGCCCGCTCGGGTCGGAAACCTCGCGAATGCCTTCGCCGGTCATTTCGAAGCAACCCACCTCGTCGGTTGGCCCGAAGCGGTTTTTCAACGAACGCACGAAACGAAGCGAAGTTTGACGATCACCTTCGAAGTGGCAAACCACGTCGACTAGGTGCTCGAGAACGCGCGGGCCGGCAATCGAGCCATCCTTGGTAACGTGACCAACCAGCACAACCGGTAGGTCGCGCTCTTTGGCCACGCGAATGAGGTTGGCAGCAACCTCGCGAATTTGCGCAGGCATGCCGGCAGCACCATCGAGCTCGGCGGCCGCGATGGTTTGCACCGAGTCGACCACGACGAGCTCGGGCTGCACAGCGTCGATTTGCCCGAGCACCGAAGAGAGGTCGGTTTCTGAAGCGAGGTAAAGGTTGGGCGTTAGGGCTCCCGTGCGCTCGGCGCGCAGGCGAATTTGCCCAACCGACTCCTCTCCAGAAACGTAGAGCACGCGCAACCCGGAGTGCGCTGTTTTGGCGGCCACTTCGAGCAACAGCGTTGACTTACCAACACCGGGTTCTCCAGACAGCAGCACGACGGCGCCGGGCACGAGGCCACCACCGAGCACTCGATCGAACTCGGCAACGTGCGTAGAACGTGAAGCCACATTTTGGCTGGAAATCTCGGTGATTGGCTTGGCCGTGGCCGAACCGACAATGTTGGTTGGCTTGATGGCCTTGACCACACCCAAACCGCGGCCGCCACCGGCAGCGCCTTCAGACATGGTGTTCCACTGTTGGCATTCGCCGCACTGGCCAACCCACTTATTGCTCGTCCAGCCGCATTCGCTGCAGGTGTATTCGCTCTTTGCGCGGGTGGCCATGATGCTCCTAAGTCGTTAGAACAAAACTACCAAGCCCGTCAGACTCCTAAGCCCAACCATAAACTTGACCTGTGAACAAACAACGAATCGCAATTCTCGGCGCAGGCTCAATGGGAACCGCCATCTTGGCTGGTTTACTACGCTCGGGCATCGAAGCTGGCAACATCTCGGTGAGCACCAAGACCGCTGCCACGGCCGCTCGCCTCGCCGACGAGTTTGGAGTCAGCTCATTTGCCACCGAAAACACCTCGGATGCAAACGCACTCTCGGTTGAGGCCGCCAACATCGTTCTGGTTGCCGTGAAGCCCGCCTATGTTCTCGAGGTTCTTGGCGAAATTGCCACCACCATCGACCCAAACGCTTTGGTCATCAGCGTTGCAGCCGGCATCACCACCGAAGCCATGCAGGCTGCACTTCCAGAATCGGTAGCCGTAATTCGTTCGATGCCCAACACCCCAGCCATCGTGGCCAAGGCCGTAACCGGCCTAGCCGCAGGCACTCGAGCCAGCGCAGAGCAGCTGCAGCAGGCATCCGAGTTGTTTGAAACCATCGGTTCGGTGCTCGTGGTTGGCGAAGACCAGATCGACCAACTCAGCACCATCAGTGGTTCGGGCCCAGCCTACGTATTTTTCTTTATTGAACAGTTCACCGCTGCCGCGCTCGACATGGGCTTCACCGAAGAACAGGCGCGCCAGATGGTGGAGCAAACCTTCGCGGGCGCCGCCGAGTTGTTGCTAGCTTCGGGCAAGACCCCTCAAGAACTGCGCAAACAGGTAACCAGCCCAAACGGCACCACCATGCAAGCCATCGCAGTGTTTGAACAAGCGAAACTCCACGAGTTGTTTGGTGCGGCAACTGCTGCTGCCCTCGCTCGCGCCAAAGAGATCGCAGCCGGCAACTAATGTCGCGCTGGGCCCTGGTAACCGGAGCAACCGCCGGCATTGGCGAAAGTTTTGCGCGCAAGCTCGC
>CANFPR010000158.1 GCA_947448975.1 Micrococcales bacterium
ATGTCTTCACGCCTGCGTCGTTACCCAGCTGAACCAGCACGGTGGCTAGCTCGCGAGCGCGGTCGAGGGTCTTCATAAAAGCGCCCGAACCAACCTTTACGTCGAGCACGAGCGAGGCCGTGCCTTCGGCAATCTTCTTACTCATAATCGACGATGCAATCAGCGGAATGGCTTCAACGGTGCCGGTGACATCGCGCAGCGCGTAAAGCTTTTTATCGGCCGGAGCCAAGCCCGATCCGGCGGCACAGATGACCGCACCAACTTCGGCGAGCTGAGCGTGCATCTCGGCGTTGGTGAGGTTGGCGCGCCATCCGTGAATGGCTTCGAGCTTGTCGAGAGTGCCACCGGTGTGGCCCAGACCGCGACCAGAAAGCTGCGGCACCGCAACACCGAATACCGCAACCAGCGGCGCAAGCGTGAGGGTGATCTTGTCGCCGACACCACCCGTGGAGTGCTTGTCGGCTGTGGGCCAGGCGAGGTCTTCGAAGTTGAGACGCTCGCCAGAGTTGATCATGGCGAGAGTGAGGTCGCGAATTTCGCGGCGGTTCATTCCGTTTAGCAAAATCGCCATTGCCATCGAAGACATTTGCTCGTCAGCCACCACGCCAGATGTGTAGTTGGCGACCAGCCAGTTAATGGCGTCGGTCGAAAGCTCGGCTCCGTCGCGCTTGGCGATGATTAGTTCTACTGCCGAAAAGTTTGCCATTATCGGTTCAAATCTGAAGGGCCAAAGGCGTCGGGTAGTACTTCGGCGATGGTTTTGATTCCACTGGATGTTTCGAGCACCAACTCTGGGGCAGCGTGTTCGAACAGCAGCTGACGGCACCTACCGCATGGCATGAGCAGGTTGCCGTTCTTGTCGCAGCAGGTGAACGCAACGAGCTTGCCCGCGTTTTGCATGGTTAGCGCGCTAACCAGCGAGCACTCGGCGCAGAGGCCTAGCCCGTACGATGCGTTTTCTACGTTGCAGCCAGAGATGATTGCGCCGGTGGTGGTTAGTGCGGCCGCGCCAACCGGAAAGTTTGAATAAGGCGCGTAGGCCTTGGTCATTGCTAGTTGCGCGGCTTCGCGCAGCGATTGCCAGTCGATCGTCATTGAACACCTAACTCTTTAGGCGTTTACTCGCCTCAGTAACAAACTACTTGTTGTTTACGCTCGAGTCGACCACCAGAGTGCCGGCAGCGATCTGTGCTTGCAGCTCTTCAAGCGCGGCGGCAACACCGCTCGGATACTCCAACTCGTGTTGCCCAGTTAGCGCGACTCCGCCGTTGGCCAGGGTGCCCACGAATCGGCCCGACTGCCCGCCAGAGAAAGCGCCGGCAAGCCCCGATGCGATAGAGCCCTCGACCGCAGGCGCGATGTTCTTGGTTACCGAAGCCAGAAGCGCCGGCGCAACATCGCTGTTTTGTGCGAGGTTGAACCAGTCGGAGTCGACGCCGATGAAAGCCGGACCGCCGAGTGCAGCACCGCCCGCTGGGTTGAGCCCGAGAGTGGTGCTACCTGCGTAGGCGAAGATCACGTCGGCACCCGCATCGGCGAGTTTGTAGGCAAGCGCGGTTTGCTCTTTGCTGCTAGCCCAGGTGCTGGTGAACTGCCAGCGCGACGGGTAGTCGCCGGCGGCACCGATCACCCCGACCGCCGCGTTGTTCTGGTCGTTGTAGGTGTCGACACCCTTTTTGAAGCCGGCCAAAACGTCGTTTACCTGCTTTACGTTTGCGCCACCGAAAGCACCCACCGTTTGAGTCTTAGTGGCCGAGGCCGCCAAGTAGCCGGCGAGAAACGCTGCCGCTGGAGCATCAAATCGAAGTTCACGAACGTTGGGCAGGCTCGCTGGCGCTTTAGCTGAGGTGGTTAGCGCGGCGTCGACCAGAACGAAGTTGACCTTGGTGTTGGCCTTGGCTACGCGATAGGTGGCCACTGACATGCGGTGTGAAACCGCGACGATTAAGTTGCAATCGCTGCGCACCAGATTCTTGAGTTCAGAAATGTAGCTGATTGTGGTGGCATCGGTGCGTGCATTTAGCACTTTGTAAGAGACGCCCTTATTGAGCACCGCCCGCTGAATACCTTCAAGCGCTTGGTCGGCAATCGAACCTGTTTCGATGGCCGTCTCAGAAGTCGCCAGGCAAACCTTGTAGTCAACCGGCGTAACCTGCGCCTCTTCGTTTACCGGCGTGCAACCGGTTAGCGCGAGCGACACAAGCGATAGGCCGGCGAGCGAACGAGCAATGTTCAAAGCGGCCTCCAATCGACTCTTCATTTTGCCACGAATGACTTACAAAACTTCTCGGATGCCGCGGCGCTCAAGTTCGGCAACTACCGCTTTCACCGACTGCGCCTGTTGTTTAGTGGTTACCAGAAGCGCATCATCGGTTTCGACGATAACCACATCGGTTAGGCCAGACACGGCGATTACTTTTTGCCCGCTAGATACGACGATGCCGGTTGAGTCAAGCCCAACCACGGTGGCCGGGCCAAACGCGGTGAGCTCATCGGCTGCGTGAAGTGTCGACATCGAGGCGAAGTCGCCAACGTCGGTCCAGTCGAGGTCGGCCGAAACCACGGCCACCAAACCCTGGTCGGCGGCCGGCTCGGCTAGCGAATAGTCGATTGCAATCTTGCGTAAGGTGGGCCAGATTCGCGCCAGCACAGCTTCGCGGTTATCCGTGTTCCACGCAGCGGCGATGGCTGCGACCCCCGAAGCAAGTTCGGGTTCGGTTTGACTCAAAATTTCTAGAAGAACCGCTGCCTTCAGCACAAACATGCCGGCATTCCAGAGGTGGTTTGCGGTTTCGAGGTAGCCCTGGGCAATCGCGAGTGCGGGCTTTTCAACGAACGCCTCGGCCTCGAACGAGGCCACTTGCGGTGACACTTCTTTGAGCGGTGAACCAACACGGATGTATCCGTAGGCGCTGCTCGGCGAGGTGGGCTTGATGCCGATGGTTGCTACCTTGCCGGTTGAGGCCAGCCGAACGGCCTCGGCAACGGCTAGCGAGAATGCCTCTTGGTTGCGAATGACGTGGTCGGCGGCAAACGAACCGATGATCGCATCCGGGTTTTGGTTCACCAGGATGGCGGCCGCGAGCGCAATCGC
>CANFPR010000159.1 GCA_947448975.1 Micrococcales bacterium
AATGCCGCGCTTGCTTCATCGAAACGTAAAGCGCCAGGTTTCGCACTTCTAGGTGTTCCCGGATGGCGCGGCGACATCATTCTCGAACTTAAAACCGTTGCCGATGTAGCACTCGTGGGTTACCCGAGCGCGGGTAAGTCGAGCTTGATTGCTGCAATGTCGGCTGCTCGCCCAAAGATCGCCGATTACCCTTTCACAACCTTGCACCCAAACCTCGGTGTAGTTGAGGCTGGCGACGTTCGTTACACGATTGCCGACGTTCCTGGGCTCATCGAAGGCGCCTCAGAAGGCAAGGGCCTCGGCCTTGAGTTTCTTCGTCACGTTGAACGCTGTTCAGCGCTACTTCACGTGGTTGACTGTGCCACCCTCGAGCCAAACCGCGACCCAATTAGCGACCTCGACAAAATCTTGAAAGAGCTCGCAGCTTACGAAGTTCCAGAGGGTCAGCTTCCATTGCTAGAACGCCCTCAGCTCATCGCCCTAAACAAGGTAGATGTTCCTGACGGTAAAGAGCTCGCAGAGTTTGTGCGAGCCGACCTAGAGGGCCGTGGTTACCGAGTATTCGAGATTTCTGCCGTTGCGCACACCGGATTGCGCGAACTTAACTTTGCGCTAGCCGAATTGGTGCGTGCAGCGCGCGACGCCAAGGCAGCAGAACCTGCAAAGCCTCGCATCACTCTTATGCAGAAGCGCCGCGACGAAGGCACCTTTGCTATCACCAAAGAGATGCACGGCGACGAAGAGGTGTTTCGCATCATCGGTGCAAAACCCGAACGCTGGGTCGCGCAAACGATGTTCGGCAACGAAGAAGCCGTTGGCTACCTCGCCGACCGCCTCGCCAAGCTTGGTATCGAAGACGAACTTTTCAAGAAGGGCGCCGTTGCTGGCTCGACCGTAGTAATCGGCCCTGGCGCTGGCGTTATCTTCGACTGGGAACCAACCATTACCAGTGCCGGCGAACTCATCGCCGGACCACGCGGCACCGATGCTCGTTTCGATCTCAACGAACGTCGCACCACCAACCAGCGTCGTGAAGAGTACAAAGCTCGCATGGATGCCAAGGCTGCCGCCCGTGCCGAACTTGACCGAGAAGGTAAGTCGGGAATTTGGAATGCATCCGACAAACTTGATGAAGACGAGTCATCCGTAGAGGAATAGAGAAGTGCTAACCAATCGAAGTGAACTGCGCACCGCCAAACGTGTGGTGGTAAAAGTCGGTTCGTCATCTATCAGTGGTGAAAACGCAGGCCAGCTCGGAGCTCTCGTTGCTGCTCTTGCTCAAGTTCATCAGCGTGGCACCCAAGTGATTCTCGTTTCATCGGGTGCAATCGCCACCGGTTTGCCACTGCTCGGCATGACATCTAAGCCCGAAGACCTTGCTACGTCTCAGGCGCTAGCTGCGGTTGGTCAAAGCCGCCTAATCGCTCGCTACCAGCAAGTTTTGGAGCAGTTTGGGATCATTGCAGGACAGGTTCTGCTCACGGCCGACGACCTAGCCGGCAGCGAGACAAGCGCGAACGCAAAAAGCGCGATGGAGCGGTTGCTTGAACTCAGAGTGTTGCCGATCGTCAATGAAAACGACACGGTTGCTACTGCCGAAATTCGTTTTGGCGATAACGACCAGTTGGCAGCTCAAGTAGCGGCCTTGGTTCACGCCGATGCATTAGTGCTTCTGAGCGATGTTGACTCTCTGTACACCGCACCTCCAACGCTCCCAGAAGCCGTTCGGGTCGCGACTGTTGAATTTAGCGATGCACTCGAATCGATCCAGATTGGTCCTAGTGCCTCTAACGTAGGCACCGGGGGAGCGGCTACCAAGGTGGCAGCAGCAAAATTTGCCAATGCAGCCGGCATTCCCGTGTTGCTCACCGCAACACCTAACGTTGCAGCCGCACTCGATGGTGCCGACATCGGCACCTGGTTTGAAGCTAAGTCTTAGGAGCAAGATCGTGACCGCTACCGAAAAAATTCAACTGGCCAAGAAAGCTTCTTCAGCGCTTGCCCAGGCCAACAGCAACACCAAGAACGCGGCTCTCGTTGCCATTGCCAAGATTCTGCCCGAACATGCCGATCAGATCATCGCCGCCAACAATCTCGATATCGAGCGTGCAGTTGTCGACGGCCTCTCGCTTGGTTTGCAAGACCGATTGACCCTCAACGAACAGCGCATTAAATCGCTTGCCGAGGCAGTGCTACAAGTTGTTTCTCTTCCAGACCCGGTTGGCGACGTTCAACGAGGCATGACACTAGCCAATGGGCTCGCTCTTACCCAGGTTGCCGTTCCATTCGGTGTCGTAGGTGCCATCTACGAAGCGCGCCCAAACGTGACCATCGACATCGCAGCCCTGGCCATCAAGGCCGGTAACGCCGTCGTGCTTCGTGGCGGTTCGGCTGCCGAAAACACCAACCTTGTCTTAGTAGCCCTGCTACAAAAGGCACTCGCCTCGGTGGGGTTACCTGCCGATGCCGTGCAAACCGTTGACGACTTCGGTCGTCAGGGCGCCGTCGAAATGATGCAGGCCCGGGGGCTCATCGATGTGCTGATTCCTCGAGGCAGTGCGTCGCTTATCAAGGCAGTGGTCGAGGAGTCTAAGGTTCCTGTTATCGAAACCGGTGATGGCGTGGTGCACATCTTCATCGACGAAACCGCACGCCTCGACTGGTCTGTCGAAATCGTTCATAACTCAAAGGTTCAGCGCCCTTCGGTGTGCAACGCACTCGAAACCTTACTGATTCACGAAGCCGCTCTCGAGCGCATTGCTCCTGCAGTTTTCGACCGCCTAGCAGCATCTGGTGTGACGATTCACGGAGACGAGCGCATCCTTGGAATGTTCGACGGCGCAGTTGCAGCAACCGAAGACGACTGGAAGGCCGAGTATTACTCGCTAGACCTGGCCGTAAAGGTTGTCGCTTCACTCGACGAGGCTCTCGAGCACATCGCCAAGTATTCGACTCACCACACCGAGTCGATCATCACTCAGGATGTCGCCAACTCGGAGCGCTTCCTTCGTGAAGTTGACTCGGCCGTAGTAATGGTAAACGCCGCTACTCGCTTCACCGATGGCTC
>CANFPR010000160.1 GCA_947448975.1 Micrococcales bacterium
CGCGAAATTATTGAAGACTACGCCGCCTACACGGCAGCCACGGCGATGCTAGAAACTGCCGAGAAACTCACCTCAAACGAGTCTTCTCCGCAGCAGTACATCTTGCTCGTCGGTGCGCTGCGTTCTTTGTCTAAGCAAGAGCATGATCCTTCGCTGATCCTCGACTCCTATCTGCTGCGCGCTTTATCTATAGCCGGATGGGCGCCAAACTTTGTCGACTGCACCAAATGTGCCAAGCCGGGGCCACATAGTTCTTTTGTTCTGCAACTCGGCGGAGTCGTCTGCGAAGACTGTCGCACGGCCGGAGCGGCCGTAATCGACGCAGATGCCACTGCGCTGCTTGGAGCTTTACTCGCCGGGGATTGGGCTAACGTCGACAGCGCATCACCGCGTGCCAGGGCTTCTGCTGCCGGAATTGTTGCCGCCTATACGCAGTGGCACATCGAGCGCGGTCTAAAATCGCTACAACATGTGGAGCGCGAATGAATGACCTGAAGCCGGTGGCTAAACCCGGTGTTGCCATGCCGAAGTTTGGCACCGGTCCGGTTCCGGCACACGTGGCCATCGTCATGGACGGAAACGGCCGCTGGGCGAACGCGCGTGGCCTCACCCGAATCGAAGGCCACAAAGCGGGGGAGCTCGCGCTTCTAGACGTAGTTGCCGGCGCCATTCAAGCCGGAGTCAAGAACCTCACTGTGTTCGCCTTCTCAACTGAGAACTGGAAGCGCTCGCCCGAGGAGGTTCGCTTTCTCATGGGTTACAACGTCGATGTGCTTCGTCGACGCCGCGATCAGTTAAACGCTTGGGGCGTTCGCATTCGCTGGGCTGGCCGACGCCCGAGACTTTGGGGAAGCGTGATTCGTGAGTTGGAGGCGGCTGCGCAACTTACCGCAGCCAACAAGACGCTCACCCTCACGATGTGTGTCAACTACGGTTCGCGAATCGAATTGGTCGACGCTGTCAACGAGATTGTTGCCAAGGCCGCCAGGGGAGAGCTGAAACCGGGTTCGATCACCGAGAAGAACCTGACCAAACACTTGAATTCCTCTTACCTGCCAGATGTCGACCTGTTTATTAGAAGCTCTGGCGAGCAACGCATATCAAACTTTTTGCTGTGGCAATCGGCGTATGCCGAGTTGGTTTTCGATCAAACACCTTGGCCAGACTTCAGCAGAGAGACGCTTTGGAAAGCGATCAGCGACTTCACTAATCGCGATCGCCGCTTCGGAGCAGCGGTTGATAAACCTGCCAAGCGTAGCCGCGGCAAGTAAACTAAAGACTTCGCACACAAGCGCTCTGGCACCCAGTCAGTGCGCAGAAACATGGAGTTCAAGTGGCTACCCCAAACCGTCTCGATTCGGTAATCTCACTCGCAAAACGCAGAGGCTTCGTCTTTCCCGCTGGAGAAATTTACGGCGGTACCCGTTCGGCTTGGGATTACGGACCCTTGGGTGTCGAGCTAAAAGAAAACATCAAACGCCAGTGGTGGCGCACCGTTGTTAACAGCCGAGAAGACGTTGTTGGCCTCGACTCTTCGGTCATTCTTCCGCGTAAGGTTTGGGAATCATCTGGGCACGTTCGCGAATTCGTCGACCCGCTAATCGAGTGCACCTCGTGTCACAAGCGCTTCAGAGCCGACCACCTAGAAGAGGCTTTTGAAGAGAAGAAGGGTCGCCAGCCGGCTTCCATGGCCGAAATTGCCTGCCCAAACTGTGGCACCAAAGATGCCTGGACCGAGCCGAAGATGTTCAATGGCTTGCTCAAGACCTATCTAGGCCCGATCGAAGACGAAAGCGGCCTGCACTACCTTCGCCCCGAAACCGCTCAAGGTATCTTCGTAAACTTCGCCAACGTTCTCGGCGCTTCAAGAATGAAGCCGCCATTTGGCATCGGCCAGATTGGCAAGTCGTTTAGAAACGAAATCACACCAGGAAACTTCATCTTTAGAACTCGCGAGTTTGAGCAGATGGAAATGGAATTCTTCGTTGAACCGGGTACCGACGAACAGTGGCACGACTACTGGATCGAACAGCGCATGAACTGGTACACCGATCTTGGAATCAACCCAGAGAATCTGCGCCTGTTTGAACACCCGAAAGAGAAGCTCTCGCACTACTCGAAGCGAACCGTCGACATCGAGTACCGCTTTGGCTTCCAGGGCAGCGAATTCGGAGAGCTCGAGGGCATTGCCAACCGCACCGACTTCGACCTAACCACTCACGCTCGCGAATCTGGAGTAGATCTGTCGTACTTCGACCAGGTCAAGTCGGAGCGCTGGACTCCTTACGTGATTGAGCCAGCAGCAGGTCTAACCCGTTCTCTCATGGCGTTCTTGGTTGATGCCTATGCAGAAGACGAAGCGCCTAACACCAAGGGTGGCGTAGACGTGAGAACCGTTCTACGACTCGACTACCGTCTTGCTCCGGTGAAGGCAGCAGTCTTGCCGCTATCGCGCAATGAAGACCTGTCGCCGGTTGCTAGAAACCTCGCTCAAGAACTCCGTGGCTACTGGAACATCGACTTCGATGATTCAGGCGCAATCGGTCGCCGCTATCGTCGCCAAGACGAAATCGGTACACCATTCTGCATCACGGTCGACTTCGAAACTCTCGATGACCAAGCCGCAACCGTGCGCGAGCGCGACACGATGGCTCAGGAACGCGTTTCGCTCGATAAGCTCCGTGGTTACCTAGCCGAACGTCTGCTCGGATAACAGTGGAAACAGCCGCCAAGCCGGCTCTTCAGTACGGCAAGTTATCGATTACCACTCCGGTGGTACTCGCTCCCATGGCCGGAATTACCAACACCGCTTTTCGTCGACTTTGCCGTGAATTCGGTGGTGGGCTTTTCGTTTCTGAAATGGTCACATCGCGCGCACTCGTTGAACGCTCTGAGGAGTCACTGAGACTCGTTGGGCATCATCCGAGTGAAGAGATTAGATCGGTTCAGCTCTACGGAGTTGACCCGAAAACCATCGCCGAGGCAGTCACCATGCTGGTAGCCGAAGACCGCGCCGATCAC
>CANFPR010000161.1 GCA_947448975.1 Micrococcales bacterium
CGATAGCACGTCGACGTTTTGTTTCATGTCTTTGAGCTTCTCTTTGTGCTCAACACCGAAACGTTGCTCTTCATCGATGATGATGAGCCCCAGGTTTCTAAACTTCACGTTTGAGGCAAGCAGGCGGTGAGTTCCGATCACCATGTCGACCGCGCCGTTTTCTAGGCCTTCGAGGGTGGCCTTAACCTCTGACGCCGACTGAAAACGCGAGAGCGACTTGACCGTAACCGGAAACCCAGCAAAGCGAGAGAGCACCGTTTCGGTGTGCTGGCGAACGAGCAACGTGGTTGGCACGAGCATGGCAACCTGTTTGCCATCTTGGATGGCTTTAAAGGCAGCGCGAATTGCTACCTCAGTCTTGCCGTAACCAACGTCGCCGGCCAGAAGGCGGTCCATTGGAATCTCGCTCTCCATGTCGCGCTTCACTTCGGCGATCGTGGTGAGTTGGTCAGGCGTTTCAACAAACTGAAATGCCTCTTCGAGTTCGTGCTGCCAAGGAGTGTCTGGGCCAAACGCGTGGCCGCGTGACTTCATGCGCGCCGAGTAAAGCTTTACGAGGTCGATGGCAATCTTGCGAACGGCCTTGCGAGCGCGACCCTTGACGTTGGCCCAGTCGCTACCGCCCATCTTAGAAAGAACCGGCGCTTCGCCACCGACGTAGCGAGTGAGCATGTCGAGCTGGTCGGTTGGCACGAAGAGGGTGTCGCCGGGCTGCCCGCGTTTCGAAGGCGCGTATTCGATGAGCAGGTATTCGCGTTCGTGCTGCGCGCGCCCAACGCCGGTGCGACGGGTAACCAATTCTTTAAAGCGGCCGATGCCGTGAACCTCGTGCACCACGTAATCGCCCTGCTTAAGAGTGAGCGGGTCTACGGCTTGACCTCGTTTGGCGGCGAGCTTTCGCACCTGCGGGTTTACATAGGTTGAGGTGCGGCCGTAGAACTCAGACTCGCTGATGACAATCAACTGCGATGCCGGGGCCGCGAAGCCGTGGCGAAGCGGAGCTTGCACGAGCCAAACCGTGCGCAAGGTTTTGGCGTTGGCTGGCAACTCGGGTAGTTCGTCGACTAGCTGCGCATCGAGCCCGGTTGCGCGCAGCACCTCACCGATGCGCTCGAGTGTTCCGTGCCCCTCGGCCGCAATAACCACCTGCTGCCCGTTGCGAACCTGG
Source organism: Micrococcales bacterium (assembly GCA_947448975.1). Classification (GTDB taxonomy): domain Bacteria; phylum Actinomycetota; class Actinomycetes; order Actinomycetales; family Microbacteriaceae; genus Rhodoluna. The sequence goes on from CANFPR010000161.1 coordinate 1,169, forward strand.
TCTTCGATCCACGAAACCATGGTGGATTCGGCGGTGGTGAAAGTTGGAATCTCGAGTAGTTCGAGAGAAATTTGCGCCTCATCGTCTGCAGGAAACTGGCTGACCGTTACAAACTGCCGCTCGCCCAGAGAGGTAACGAAGGCCGTGATGTCGACGAAGCCTCCGGCACTCAAGTCGATTGGCGCTTTGGCACCTTCGATGGCCGCATCCCAGGCAGCATGCAAGAACTCTTCGTTGGTTTCAACCAGGTTGGCGGCTCGGGCGGCAGCTTTTTCGGGTTGTAAAAGCGTGACACTGGCATCGGCGGGCAGGTAACTGGTGAACGGCACCATCGCATCGACTAAAACGGGAGCGAGTGACTCCATGCCTTCAACCGGCATGCCTTCGGTGATCTTGGCCAGCATGGTTGAGAGGTTAGGAAACTCGTGCTGCATTTCGCGGGCTCGTGACGCCACCGACGGAGTGATGATGATCTCGCGCGCCGGGTAGATGTCGACCGAAGCGATTGCGGTCTGCCCAGCTTCTAGGGCGAGCGATCGTTGGTCGGCAACCGAGAATTCGCGAATCTCTTCTAGTTCGTCGCCAAAGAATTCGAGGCGAACCGCGTGCTCGGCCGTGGTCGGAAAGATGTCGAGAATGCCACCGCGGGCGGCAAATTCGCCTCGCTTGGTAACCATGTCGACGCGCACGTAAGCCATTTCAACCAACTTGAGGTTGAGCTCTGGCAGCAGGTAGTCGCCGCCAACCTTCAGGTTTAGCGGCGGGTGGTCGCCTAACCCAGCAACCACCGGCTGAAGCACGGCACGAACCGACGCCAAAACAACAACTGGATGCGACAGCGCAACCTCGCCCTGCGCAAGCTCGTGCAGTCGGTGCAAAACCTTGAGGCGTTTACCCACGGTTTCTGGGCTTGGGCTGAGGCGTTCGTGCGGCAGGGTTTCCCAAGACGGAAACTCGAGCAGTTCCAAATTCGGCATCAAAGCTTTAAGGGCCAACGAGGTGTCTTCTGACTCGCGGCCGGTGGCAACGACCACCAGCTGCACGCGACCAGTTTTCTTTTCGGCTCGAAGCTCGTCTAATAAAGCCACGATGGTGGCGTGCGAACTGGCCGGTGCTAGAAGTTCGATTCTTCGGTTTTTTAGCTTCGATTGGAGCTTGGCAACCGGGTATCCATCAGAAACGAGCGTGACAAGGCGCGAAAGGGCCCAAGGATGCTTCTGACTATCCACCCCTCAAGTGTAAGCGCGTGCAGGGTGTGAGGGTTTCGCTAGTTTGGCGAGTGAAACTGCTGCTGCGCCTTCATGAGGCCGTCAACAAGGATGGCTTCGATTGCATCCGAGCCGGTTTCTAGTGTGAGCGCTAGGCCCTTTTTTTCGGCGGTGGAAAAGTCTTTGAGAACAAAATCGCTAACCTCTTGCTGACCTGGTGGGCGACCGATGCCGACGCGCACACGAATGAAGTCTTGGGTGCCGATGGCCGAGATGATGTCGCGCAGACCGTTGTGGCCGGCAGGGCCACCGCCTTGCTTAGTGCGCACGTCGTGCACCGGAATATCTAGCTCGTCGTGAACCACGATGATGTGGCCTGGAGCGATGTCAAAGAATTTGGCGAGGCCTGCAACCGGGCCACCGCTGGTGTTCATAAAACTTAGGGGCTTAGCCAGAATGACTTTGGGGCCGCCAACGCCGAGTCGAGTCTCGGCGATGACCGAATTGGTTTTGTGAGATTTGAAGCCAACGCCTACGCGGGCTGCGAGATTGTCGAGCACCATGTGCCCAACATTGTGCCGATTGCCAGAGTAGCCGGGCCCGGGGTTACCGAGCCCGACTACTAGA